>CANQDR010000038.1 GCA_947593615.1 uncultured Clostridia bacterium | reverse complement strand
GCCGACTATATCAATGCTTTTTTATCAACCGGCCAAGTTTTCTAATTTTGTAACACATCATTGACAAACCTACAAATAAGAATTTACTAAAAAACAACCATCTATCCTGAGAACAAATAAAATTTTCTCTCAAAAAAACAGAAAGAACTGCTTAGCAGTTCTTTCTGAATAATAAAGTTATAAATTTTATAATATTCCGGCCAAATACTTCTGGATTTCTGTTGCATCCTGTACATTTACAACGCCGTCTCCGTTAAAGTCAGAAACATCAAACTGTTCAGAGGTGAATTCTTCAAGGCTTGCACAATACTTTTGAATTAAAGTGGCGTCTATTACCTGTACAATGCCATTTAAATCTGCATCTCCAAGCAATGCCCCTGAAATAGAATCAATATACTTTAAGGTTCCTTCTGTATTAGGATTTTCGCTTAAAAGTGCATAAACATCACCGTTTTTGATTATCATACCGTAATAATCACCCGACAATGTGTTGTCTTCTGAAAAACGCTGAGATGTTTTGGTGTTTACATCATATGTATAGATACAATCGGGAGAGTTGAAATAAAGCTTTCCGTTATATACATCAAGACTCATAAATCCGCCTTGCCAATAACTTGTCGCACCCGACATCCATTTATAGTCAAAGCGCTCTACAAGCTCTGCCGTATCAGTATCGGAGTTATACTTTAACAAACATTTTTCAAAATTTGACTTATATTTATTATCAATTACATAGCAGTCATCGCCGATATAACAGAATTTTGTATCAAACTCACGGTACATATAGTTATCGTACTTGGTGCTTGTTGATTTAAAAGATTCATAATCAAAACCGTAGTGCTTTGCAATTTCATCATCACCGCTTGAAATTTTAGCATCACTCAACAGAAAATAATTGTGACCTACATGACCTTCCTTATTGGGCACGGGATCGTCCCAAGTAAGGTCAACATTATAGTACTCGCCGTCTATGCATACCTTGTTCCACACGTGATACATTGCCGATGATTCTACAAACTCGCTTGATACGCCTACAAGTGAAAGCAGGTAGGAATAAGCTGATGAATAACCCTGACAGTTAGCCGCACCCTTTACAAGCGCGTCATATGCGGTAACATGACCGTCGCTGCCTTCATTAAGATATTTGCAATTTAATGCAAGTTCGTCGTGAAGAATTACTGCCTTCTTGAATTCTGACATTGAACTATCGATTTTATCTGTATATTTTTTAGCTTCCTCTTCCAACGCTTTGCTCTGTTCAGCGATAGTTGCTGAATCACCGATATATGTCGGAACAATTACTAACGCATAAGTTCCGTCAGTACCTACTCCAAAGGATAAATCAACATAGAAAATTTCGGGATGTTTTCTGATTACGGTTTTCATTATATCCCTTAAATCTTGACTTGTAAGTTTAAATTCACTTACATTAATTTCTTTTTCAAAATTCTGCAATCCTTCTGCAATTTTGTCACAAACGGCTTTATTGTTATCATAAAGCTCTTTGTTAAAAGTGATTTCACCTTTTTCCTCTGCCGTATAAGCAGAAGCTGTTACGAGTGATGTTGATGAAATCATAGAAAATACTAACAACATCACAATAAACAGCGCTGAAATTTTTTTAAAAGATTTATTCATAAAAACACCTCTTTCTTTGGTATTTATTATATCATTCACTTATCTGTAAGTCAATTATTATAAATTAATATAAATCTCATTATTTTTTTTACATTTTTACCAATACGCAATTTATTATATAAAATAATAGCAATATATCATATGCACTTTTTATTTATCTCTTTTTTCATCATTTTTCAACATTATTTATGAATATAATTCTACAACGATAAATATATTTACATTGCTCATTGCCGCTGCAAATGAATACACCGCAGATCGCCCGCATATAAATTAGCAAGAATGATAGGAGGGCTTTTTGTGAAAGGAATAGTGGAGGAGCGCGCCGCAATGCTCGGCGAATACATAATCGAGAGCAAAGCAACCGTAAGAAAGGCTGCAAAAAAATTCGGAGTAAGCAAAAGCACCGTTCACAAGGATGTCAGCCAAAGGCTTAAAGTACTTAATCCTGCAATGTACCGCGAGGTTCGCCAAATTCTTGACACCAACAAAAACGAACGTCACATTCGTGGCGGAATGGCAACTAAAAATAAGTATCTCAAAGAGAAAATGCAGCACGACAAGACAAAAAAGTGAGCAAAATCTCCTTGTGTAAAAACTTTTCACTAAAACTTTACATTTATTGATAGTTGATGTATAATTGAGTGTATGTATTTGTGCAATTAACGTGTTTTGTTCATTCCAAACACCTATACACAAGGAGATTTTAGAATGAGAAAAATTCCTTTTTCGCCGCCTGATATTTCTCAGGCTGAAATAGACGAAGTAATTAAGGTTATAAAATCAGGATGGATAACAACAGGTCCCGAAACAAAATTGTTTGAAAATAAAATTGCAGATCTCTGCCACGTAAACAGAGCTGTTTGTCTTTCGTCACAAACCTCATGCGCTGAGCTTACACTGCGTATTCTGGGAATAGGCCCCGGTGATGAAGTTATTGTTCCTGCCTATACATATACTGCCACTGCATCAATAATATATCATGTAGGAGCAAAGCCTGTTATGATTGACTGCAAATGCGGCAGTTATGAAATGGACTACGATAAAATGGAAGAGGCCATCAATCACAACACAAAAGTTATAATTCCCGTTGACCTTGCAGGCGTAATTTGTGACTATGACAGGATTTTTGAAGCTGTTGAACGAAAAAAGGATGTTTTCCGCCCCAAAAATGAACTTCAGGAAAAGTTCGGCAGGGTTTTTGTTATGTCTGACGCAGCCCACGCGTTCGGAGCTCAATGGCACGGCAAAATGTGCGGTGAAATTGCCGACTTCACAAACTTTAGTTTTCATGCCGTTAAAAATATGACTACCGCAGAGGGCGGAGCCGCCGTTCACAGAACTCATGAGGGCATTGATGAGGAGGATATGTACAAGCAGTATATGCTGCTTTCTCTTCACGGACAGACAAAGGACGCTTATCAAAAAAATAAGGTCGCAGCATGGGAATACGATGTTGTAGATACGCAATATAAATGTAATATGCCCGATGTTCTTGCGGCTCTTGGTATAGCCCAGCTTTCGCGGTATGACAAAATTCTTGAGCGCAGACACGAGCTTATCAGACTTTATAATGAGGAATTCAAGGATTTGCCAGTTCAGGTGCTCAATCATTGTGATGAAAATCACCGCAGCAGCGGACATCTTTATTTCGTGCGCTTTATCGGCAAGGACGCTGAATACCGAAACAAATTTTATAACATGATGACAGAACATGGAATAATGTGCAATGTTCACTTCAAACCGTTGCCAATGCTTTCGGCTTACAGCAAACGAGGGTTTAAAATCACCGATTATCCAAACGCATACAATATGCATAAAAATCAGCTTACACTGCCAATGAATACTACTCTATCGGATGATGACGCATGGTATGTTATTGAAACATTTAAACAGTGCATAAATACTCTTAAATAATTTACACGGATAAATAAACTGCGCTGACAGACATAAAATAAATCTGTTGGCGCGGTTTTTATTTTTCAGTTAAACTTGCATAAATAATTGTTATAGTTAGTACACAATATATACAAAGTCCTTTTTATGGGACACGCCTACCCTTATAATTAAAGTATAAGGAGGAAGGTTATATGTTAAATCTTTGTGTATTCATTTTTATTTTATACGGTGTAAGTTATTCGGCAAGCGTGATTTTGTTTGGGAACAGGTGTGCAGGGCGCAAAAAAATTCGTTCAAGTACATTGCACTCCACTTGCGGTCATAGTCATACAAAACGAAAAATACACACAACCAATATTACTCAAATTAAACTAAACAAATGCAAAGTAAAACGCTTGGGAAATCATCCCAAGCGTTTTGCTTTATGATAAACATTTTATACTTATGCCATTATGAGTATTACGGTTAGAAAATGGATAATTCCCTTCCCTAATTATTGTCTATAATTAATCAAAAAACGAATACCGATTTAAATTATCACATTACATATTCGTCTGAATTTACCATCTTTGTCATGTCGGGATTTATTAGCATTTCTATCAATTCATCATCCGGTTTTTTTTCGTCATTGTCGCTTTTTATAATGCCGACATTTTCACTTACAACCGATACAGCAGATTTTTGGTTATCTGAACAAATCACTCTGCCGCAGTTTCTAAGCTTCAGACAGCCGATAATCTGTTCTTCTTTCACATCATCAGAGATTTTAACCTCAGCAACATTCATAACAATTACTCCGTCATCAACGCTTGCAAGCAAATTTTCGTTAACATATGCTTTAACCACATTCATAATAACATTGCTGTTATCAGCGAATTCAATTGAGCCATACTCTGCATTAATGTTGTCCAATTCTGCTTTTTGCTCTTTTTTTAAAATTATCTTTCCTGAAACAAAAAGTCTTTCAACTTTCGGAATGTCATTACCAAATATTAAGTCGCCGTAAACGAACAAACTTGTTCCGTGTTTTTTAACTAGCTCGTTATCCAGAATACAACTGTCAGTAATAATTGATAATCCATCGGGAACAACCACATAATTTATTTTTTCATCGGTTATAGCTATTATGTCGTTAATTTTATTCTCGTGAAAAACAATATTCTTTGAAAAAAGATTTACTGCGTTTTCAGCAAGGATATTTGTATTAGCATTTTCATCAATAAATATTGTACCGTTTGAAAAATATGATGTGTTTTTCTTTGCTCTCATAGGGAAGAATCTGTCAACCATAAAACGGTCATTTAAGAGAATACAATCATCTGGATAACTCACTGTCTCACCGTTAATTGTCAGACTGCCCATATATCCTTCAACGCTTTTCGGGTATTTTACTGTTCCGTTTACGAGAATTTTTTCGTAGCATTTAAGTGCGTTCTCGGTGTTTCTGCCTAAAATAAGCTCGCCGTTTACAACAAGAACCGTACGGGTATCAGATACCATATTTTCAGTAATTTCATAAGTTCCGTCAACGGATTTTATGTTCACATTCATATCATCAGACATCTCAATTACCGTATTGTTGTTAATTGTAATTGGCAGTTTGTTTATTGCACCCTTGCTTCTGTCGCTCACAATAGTAATGTCGCAATTCACAATAATCTTTTCAAACACAGAATAATTTTCCTCGTTGATCTTTCTGGTATCACATATATCGCAGTTAATTATTAAATTTTTCTTTTCAAGCATTCTCAATTCCTCCTAATAATTTTTTTAGGTGTTTTCTGGCTTGTGAAAGCTTATATCTCACCGTTCCGGACGGCATACAGAATATCTTTCCGAGTTGAGCAGAAGTATAACCTTCTACATAACGCATATAAAACAAAACTCCCTCTGTATCCGGCAAGTCATTAAGCATAATTTCCCATTCTTTATCGGACAATTCCTGTGAAACTTCCTCGGATTCATAAAACTCATTTATTGTTGTTTCAAAATTTTGCCGCCTTGTTTTATCAATAAAGATATTCTTTGCCGTGCGGTACATCCAAGCTCTGCACTGCTTTTCTCCAAGAGTAGAAATTAAATCTTCATTATCAAGTGCTTTTAAAAAAGCATCTTGAACGATTTCTTCAGCAAGCTGCAAATTTTTTGACATGCTCTGAATCCAGTGAACAAGCTCCTTATAATATTTTTTATAAAGCAGTTCAACACTCATATTGCAACATTACCACTCCTGAAAAATAAATTTAACATCTCAAAACGACCGGTCTGTTTTGCCTTGTCAATTATAAAACGAATTAAGACTTAAAAGTGTTGGAGAAATTTTTAAAAAAAATATAAAAAAGTGTTGACAATTAAATTTTCACGTAGTATAATAACTATTGTTCTGAAAAAATAGTTGGTGTTGATGACGCTGAGGGTCCACCTGTTCCCATACCGAACACAGAAGTTAAGCTCAGTGGTGCCGAAAATACTTGGCTGGCGACGGCCCGGAAAAATAGGGAGATGCCAACACTTAAAAGTGTCCACCCAGTAGGGTGGGCGCTTCTTTTTTATTGTACGAATACTGATCGAATATGAGTAGCCCATTGACTGCTTTCTTATACTATAAAACGGTGATATTATGCAGAATCTTTTTGAAAATCTTACAAATGTTTGGAATAGACTGAAAAAAGACGGCAAACCGGTTGTTCTCTACGGAATGGGCGACGGTGCCGACAAAGTTCTGTCTGCCTTTGAGCATTTTGGAATAAAGGCAAGTGCTGTTATGGCAAGCGACGAATTTGTGAGAGGTCAAAGCTTTCACGGCTTTACTGTTAAAAAGCTCTCGGAAATTGAAGCCGAATTTTCCGATTTCAACATTGCTCTCTGCTTTGCAAGTCAGCTTACCGATGTTATGAATAATATAAAACACATCTCTCTGAAACACACAGTGTTAGTCCCAAGCGTTCCTGTGTTCGGCAGTGCCATTTTTGATGACTCTTTTATTAATGAGAACAGAAATAACATCAACTCGGCATATGCTCTTTTTTCTGACGAACAGTCGCGCAGAGTGTATAAAAGCATACTCAAATTTTATTATACCGGTGAAATAAGTCTGCTTGACGAGATTACAACCGCCAAAAGCGAAGCCTTTGACAATATTTTAAAACTCGGCAATAACGAAGTATATGTTGATTTGGGCGCATACAACGGCGATACCATTGACGAATTTTTGCATTATTCAAAAGGAGAATACCGTAGGATTATTGCGTTTGAGCCTAATTCAAAGAATTTTGAAAAGCTCAAAAAGAATTGCGGAAATTTGAAAAATACAGACTTATGGCAGCTTGGTGCATACAGCAAAAACACCTTTCTTGACTTTAACAACAAGGCAGGCCGCAACAGCGCAATATCAGACAACGGCACAAAGACACGTGTTGCAACGGTAGACTCCGTTCTGTGCGGATCATCCGCAAGTTATATTAAAGCGGATGTTGAGGGAGCAGATTATGAAACGCTTCTGGGTATGAAAAATACGCTGAAAAATTTTAAACCGAAGCTAAATTTCTCAGCGTATCACAGATTTGAGGATATTTTCAGACTTCCGCTTCTTATTAAGGAGCTTAATCCGAATTATAATATTTATCTGCGCCATCATCCATACATTCCTGCGTGGGACACAAATCTTTATTGTATTTAATCAGAATTTGTCTGACGAGCCAAATTCATTGAGAATATCATCTATCTCTTCTTCGGTTGACTTCACATCAGACTTATCAATATCAGAAGTATATCGGTCATAATCAAAATCTTCGTCATAATCAGAATTTGATTCATTATTTATCATTTTCTCCATTTCAATACTTTCACGGCGCTTTGCTTCAAGCATCATTTCCTCGGCTTCTGCCTTTTCAGCTTCTTCACGCTCTCTGCGTTTATCTCCCAACGCAATGTCTCCTACAAACAGACCGAAAATTCCCGCAACCAAATATACAACAAGCAAAATAATATTTGTTAAAATATATTTTGGGTCAAATCCTCCGTAGTATATCAGCATACTCGGAAGAAATGCAACAGGAGCAATCAGAGCAAACAGAAAGTCAAGGCCGTATTTTGCACAGTAAATAGCCGAGCTTACAATTGCCGTACCGGGAAAAATAAAGTAAAACGCTATGGCAACAAAATTTTCCATTGCCTGATTTCTGAACAAAAGGGGTACTATCATATAAATGGCAAATATTACTGCCGCATAAGGAACATACTTTTTGACCATATTATTCATATCTTGCCTCCAAATAAAATAGTATAATTTTTTATTTGATACAACATATATTATACATTAATTTTTATAAAAATCAAGGTATATTGCAAACAAGAATATGTGACGTTTTAATTAGAGATTAGTAATAAAAATACGTTGACAATAAATTAAAAATAGAATAGAATATAAAAAGTGGGATTTACCGCATTTTTTGTAATTTTTTTATCGAAGAGGTGAAAACTTAATGGACGCAGATGGTAATAAAGGCGCTGTACCCGGGCGAAGTTGCAGCAAAATGCGCGCATTTGCGTTCGTTTTGTTTATAGCTTAACGCAACACCTGCAATATCATGTTTTATTGTGCGGTGCTGCCTTATATTTATGCCTGAGGGAAACACGTCTTTACTCCATGAATTAAAAAGGAGGAAAGATGATGGAACAGGTTAACGTAACTCTTACGGAAACTATAAGAGTATTGCTTGAAGAAAAAAAGTACAATACTCTCCGTGACATACTGATAACTATGAAACCGTTTGACATTGCGGCGGTATTTGAAGAGTTGCAGGATGAAAAAATGCCTATTCTGTTTCGTATTCTGCCAAAGGAGCTTGCGGCCGAAACTTTCGTTGAGATGGATGACGAAACTCAGCAGTTCCTGATTCACGGCTTCAGCGACAGCGAGCTTAAAGAAGTTGTTGACGAACTGTTCGTGGATGACGCCGTTGACCTTATTGAGGAAATGCCTGCCAACGTTGTAAAACGAATATTACGTCAGGCAGACAAGGATATGAGAAAGCAGATAAATGAGCTTTTAAAGTATCCTGAGGACAGTGCAGGCTCGATTATGACGACGGAGTTTATTATTCTCCGTCCCGAAATGACAGCAGAAATGGCAATTAAAAGAATAAGACGAACAGGTGTTGACAAAGAAACCATATACACCTGCTATGTGACAAACGATTACGGCAAGCTAATCGGCATTACAACTGTAAAAGACCTTTTGCTTTCAGATGATGATGACCTTGTTGAGGAAATGATGGAGGAAAATGTCATCTCGGTAAACACTCTGGATGACCAGGAACAGGTTGCACAGATGTTTTCAAACTACAACTTCCTTGCACTTCCCGTTGTTGATAACGAAAACCGGCTTGTCGGTATTGTTACCATTGACGACGCTATTGACGTTATTCAGGAAGAAGCTACGGAAGATATTGAAAAGATGGCAGCTGTACTTCCTTCCGACAAACCGTACATGAAAACAAGCGTTTGGGGAATATACAAAAAACGTATTCCGTGGCTGCTTGTACTTATGCTGTCGGCGACCTTTACAAGCACGATTATTTCTTCGTTTGAAGGGGCGCTGGCAAGTGTTATTATACTTTCGTCATTCATTCCGATGATTACAGGTTCGGGCGGTAACGCAGGCTCTCAGGCTTCGGTTTCGGTAATCCGTTCCCTGTCTTTGGGCGAAATTGAGTTTAAAAGTATGTTTAAGGTGCTTTGGAAAGAATTCAGAGTATCAATACTTTGCGGTGTAACGCTCGCCGCGGCAAATTTCTTAAAGCTTATGATGTTTGACTTAAACGGAAAAGACGGCGCTTTCTGGATTGCCCTTGTTGTTTCGCTTACTCTTATAGGAACAATTATGATGTCAAAGCTCGTAGGTTCAAGCCTGCCGCTTTTGGCAAGCAAGATAGGATTTGACCCTGCCGTTATGGCAAATCCGCTTATTTCAACAGTCTGCGACTCACTTTCACTGTTGATTTACTTTGCAATCGCAACGAGCATTTTAGGAATATAACATAAAAAATCCGCCGAAAATTCGGCGGATTTTTGCTTTAATTAAAGAAGCAAAAGCTGAAATTTATTTTTCAGCTTTTTTATCTGCCATACACTCGACAAGAACAGCTTTCTGAGCGTGCAGACGGTTTTCAGCTTCTTCAAAAATTTCATTTGCGTGAGCCTCAAACACATCGGCAGTTATCTCTTCACCGCGGTGTGCCGGCAGACAATGCAGAACCATACAATCCTTGTTAGTAACTGACATAAGGTCTGAATTAACCTGATAACCCTTAAAAGCTGCCTCGCGAATCTTCTTCTCTTCCTCCTGACCCATTGAAGCCCATACGTCTGTATAAACAACGTCGGCGTTTTTAGCAGCTTCTTTGGGGTCGCGAACTATTTCAAACTTGCCTTTGCCGTACTTTTCGCCAAACTCAATGATATTTTGCGGAGGCATATAACCCTCGGGACAAGCCGCAGAAAAGCTCATTCCCGTGCTGAGAGCTCCGACGATAAGAGAATTCATCATATTGTTGCCGTCGCCGATAAAGCACATTTTAAGGCCTTCAAGCTTGCCCTTGAACTCGCGGATTGTCATAAGGTCTGCAAGCACCTGACAAGGATGGCAATAATCTGTGAGTCCGTTGATAATCGGGATTGAGCCGTACTCTGCGAGGGCCTCAACTTCTTTCTGCTCAAAGGTACGAATCATAATTCCGTCAAGGAAGCGCGAGAGTACTCGTGCTGTATCCTCAACAGGCTCACCCCTGCCTATCTGTAAATCGTTTGACGAAAGGAAAAGAGGATAGCCTCCGAGCTGAGTCATACCGACTTCAAACGAAACACGCGTACGTGTGCTTGACTTTTCAAAAATCATACCGAGGGTCTTTCCCTTGAGAATTTTATGCTCGATACCGTGCTTCTGTTCATATTTAAGCTGGTCGGCAAGATTAAGCGTATTAATAATCTCCTCTGTTGACCAGTCCTCAAGCTTTAGTAAATGTTTCATATTAAATACTCTCCTTTAATGTTTTTTCAAGTAATTGTACCGCTTCATCAATTTCTTCATAAGTAATTACAAGCGGAGGAAGCATTCTCAGCAAATCCTTTGCCGTAATTATCAAAAGTCCGTTTTCAACGCACTTTACTGCAATGTCGTGTGCGTCACCGTTTTTAAGCTCAATGCCCACCATAAGTCCCATTCTGCGAACGCTTTTGATTTCTTCAAGTTTCAAAAGCTTTTCTTCAAGGTATTCGCCTTTTTTGTTTACTTCATTTAAAAATTCATCGTTTGCAACTTTGTCGAGCACATAATTTGCACCTGCGCATACAACAGGATTTGCGCCAAAGGTCGTTCCGTGAGTTGACGGAGTCATAACGTCTTTGAGCTTATCCGAGCACATACAAATACCAATCGGAAGTCCTCCGCCTATTCCCTTTGCAACGGTCATAAGGTCGGGAACTACACCGTAGTTTTGATGAGCGAACAGCTTGCCCGTTCTTCCGACACCTGTCTGTACTTCGTCGATAATAACAAGAATGTCATTGTCATTGCAGAATTTTACAAGCGACTGAACATAGTCTTTGTCAAGAATATTAACGCCGCCCTCGCCCTGAATGACCTCAAACATAACGGCACAGGTTTTGTCAGTAACAGTCTTCCTCAAAGAATCCATATCATTTGCTTCGGCATAAACAAACCCCGGAGTAAAAGGAAAAAAGTAATTATGAAAATTATCCTGTCCCGTAGCGGAAAGCGTTGTTACCGTTCTTCCGTGGAAAGAGTTTTTGAGCGTAATAATCTCGTTGCGGTCTGCACCGTATTTGTCAAAGCTGTATTTACGTGCAATTTTAATTGCACATTCATTTGCCTCGGCGCCGCTGTTTCCGAAACAAACCTTTGCAAGTCCTGTTAAGCGGCACAGCTTTTCGGCAAGATTGCTTGCCTGCTCGCTGTAAAAATAGTTTGACATATGCTGAATTGTGCCCGCCTGCTTTGAAACGGCATTTACCCAGCCTTCATCACAGTAGCCAAGACTGTTTACGCCTATGCCCGATGAAACATCAATATATTTTTTGCCGTTTTCATCAAATGCAGTTGCTCCCTTACCGCTTTTGAGAGCCACATCATACCTGCCGTAGGTATGCATTATGTATTTTAGATCTTTTTCCTTTGTATTCAAAAAATTCATTACCTCTCATTTTATATTTTATCGTTATTATAGGAATAAACAAACACATCTTCCCGCTTTTCAAATCCGAAATCACGCCAGAAGCTCTGACCCGTTTCATTATTTTGATAACAAAAAATATGCGTTTTATCTATCCCCTCAGCCTTGATTTTCTCAATCGCCTTTTCTGCCAGAGAATGTCCTATTCGTCTTCGCCTGTACTGAGGCATAACAGCCATATGATGTATGAAACCGCGTCTGCCGTCATGACCTGCAAGCACCGTTCCGACGATTTTTCCGTCGATAACTGCGACCTGACTCATTCCTGCATTGTGCTTTAAATAGCGCTCCATCTGCGGTTTTTCATCTGCTTTTGACAGTGCTCGCTTTGATGTGGTCTGCCACATTTCATATACTTCTTCGTAATCCTCAATTGTCATTTCTCTTATAAGCATTTTTATTTACCCTGTTTTTTCAATTAAATTAATAAAACATTGTTCCTATGCCTTCATCACTGAACAGTTCAAGCAGAATTGAATGTTCAATTCTGCCGTCAATTATGTGAGCGCGGTTTACTCCGCTGCGAACAGCCTCAACACAACAGTCTATTTTCGGAATCATACCGCCCTTTATTATTCCGTCACGCTTGAGCATTGGCACTTCGCTGACATTCACAACGGAAATTAACGATTCTTCATCATTTACATCACGCAAAAGTCCTCTGATGTCAGTCATAAGAATAAGCTTTTTTGCACCAATTTTTGCGGCGATCTGCGCAGCCGCAAGGTCTGCGTTAATGTTGTAAACATTGCCGTCATATCCGCCCGCTACCGTGGCAACTATGGGAATGTATCCGTTTTTCATTGCGTTTTCAAGAGGCTCTGCATTAACCTCCTTAATTTCTCCCACATATCCCAAGTCTGCGCTTGCAACAAGCTTTTCAGCCATAAGCAGCTTGCCGTCAAGGCCGCAAAGTCCGAGTGCTTTGCCTCCGTGACTTTCAAGAAGCTGTACGAGACTTTTGTTTACCTTTCCTGCAAGCACCATCTGAACAATATCAATCGTTTCCTTGTCGGTAACACGCATACCGTTTTCAAACTTGCTCTCCTTGCCCACAGCTTTAAGCATTGCATTTATTTCGGGGCCGCCGCCGTGAACCAGTACAACATTGATCCCAACGAGCTGCATAAGAACTATATCGCTCATTACCGCCGCTTTTAAATCCTCGTTAATCATAGCGTTGCCGCCGTACTTAACTACGATTGTTTCCCCCGAATATTTTTTTATATACGGCATTGCCTGTATTAATATTTTCGCTCTCTTTGAAGTATCCATTATATCATCCTTAATAGATTACAAATTAATAAATTCGCTGTTTTTATAGTATATACGCTTTTGCACCATACGAAAATTACATATAATACATCAGGTTCTGTAATCTCCGTTTATTTTTACGTAATCATAGGTCAAATCACATCCGTATGCCTCTGCACAGCCGTCGCCGTTATTGAGCGACACAAGAATGTAGATCTCTTTTTCAAGCAGAATTTCCTTTGCCTTTTCTTCGGAAAATTCAACCCCTGCTCCGTCTTTACACACAAGTATTTGTCCCTTGTCGGATTTAAACGAAACATCGACCTTTTTTATATCAACATCAGCTCCGCTGTAGCCTATTGCACAAAGCACCCTGCCCCAGTTTGCGTCAGCACCGAACATTGCCGCCTTTAAAAGGCTTGAACAAATAATACTTTTTGAAACGGTAACTGCGTCCTTTTTTGTTTTTGCTCCGTCAACAGTGCAGACAAGAAGTTTTGTTGCGCCTTCTCCGTCACCTGCAAGTTTTTTTGCCAATGACTTAAACGCTTCAGTAAGTCCGCTTGCAAATATTTGATAGTCTTCGTTTTTTTCTGTAATTGGAGTATTACCTGCAAGTCCTGACGCCATAATCGCAAGCGTGTCGTTTGTTGAAGTGTCACCGTCAACGCTTACCATATTGTAGCTGTCCTCAACGGCCTCTTTGAGTGCCTCTTTAAGCATTTCTGACGATATCGCCGCGTCGGTCGTAACAAATGAAAGCATGGTTCCCATATTAATGTGAATCATTCCGCTGCCCTTTGCAATCCCGCCGACAGTCACTTTTTTGCCGTCAAGAATCATTTCCATAGCCATTTCTTTTTTTATTGTATCGGTAGTCATAATGGCCTCGGCGGCATTTGTTCCGCCTGATTTTGACAGCTTTCCTTTCATCATTGCCGCACCCTTTATTACGGGTTCAATCGGCAATGGCTGACCTATAACTCCCGTTGAAGCAACAATAACGTCGTCTGGATCAACCCCGAGTGTATCTGCCGCAATAAGGCACATTTTCTCGGCCGTTTCAACACCGTCGGCATTACAGGTGTTTGCATTGCCCGAATTGACAATTACAGCCTGTGCGACACCGTTTGCAAGGTGTTTTTTTGTTACCTCTATAGCAGAGCTTTTTACAATGTTTTTCGTATATACCGCCGCGGCTGTGCATTGCTTTTTGCAGTATATCAATGCAAGATCTCTTTTTGCGGTGTTAGACGGCTTGATTGACGCACATACTCCCTGAGCGGTAAAGCCGAGCGGAGACGTAACCGTACCGTCAATAAACTTAAAATTTTGCATCTAATCAAATCCTTCATAGATTCTTTGCCATGGCAAATATGATTAAACAGGCAAAGCTTTCCTGTAAATTTTTCGCTGTCTATGTTCTTCTTTCTCCTTGCGGTTTAGAATGCGGGAGGAACAATTATAAGTCCTGTTTTTTCATCAATACCGAAAATAATGTTCATATTCTGAATTGCCTGACCTGCCGCACCCTTGACCATATTGTCGATTGCCGCACAGGCAACAAGCTTGTTTGCACGCTTATCGTGATGAATTGAAACGTCGCAGAAGTTGGAGTATTTTACATTATGAATATCGGCGCATTTGCCGTCGTCAAGAAGTCTTACGAAATACTCGTCTTTATAATAATCCTCATAAGCGTTTCTGATTTGCTCAAAGGTTACGCCGTTCTTTATATCTGCATAGACGGTTGCGAGAATGCCTCTGTTCACAGGCAAAAGGTGAGGAACAAATGTGATTACAACCTTTTCACCCGAAAGCTTTGAAAGCGTCTGCTCTATTTCGGGAGTATGGCGATGGCTTGCAACCTTGTAAGCGTGAAAGCCCTCGTTAAGTTCAGGGAAGTGATTGCCCTGCGTAGGCTTTCTGCCTGCTCCTGTTACTCCGCTTTTGCAGTCGCAGATAATACCCTTTGTTTCTACAAGACCGTTTGCAATTGCAGGAGCAATTGCAAGAGGAGAGCAGGTTGTGTAGCAGCCGGGATTTGCAACAAGCCTTTTTCCCTTGATTTTATCTCTGAAAAATTCGGGCAGACCGTAAACAGACTGTTTGTGCAGTTCCTTGTCAAGAAATGTTCCTCCGTACCATTCGGTGTATTCCTCCTCGGACTCAAGCCTGAAATCCGCACCCAAATCAATAAATGCCTTGCCTGCGCTTATACACTTTTCGGCAAGTTCCTGAGAAAGCCCGTGAGGAAGCGCCGCAAATATTACGTCGCTTTTTTGAACGACAGCGTCCTGATTTTCACATACCATATCGTTTAGGAAAGTGTAAGACGGATAAACGTCGCTTAATTTATCTCCCTCAAACGAAACCGAGCTTACAGCCGCTATTTCTGCCTGTGGATGTGACGAAAGCAAACGTACAAGTTCTGCTCCTGCATAGCCTGTTGCTCCCACAATACCTGCTTTTATTTTCATATTATCACCTTTTCAGTCCGCGGCAAAGGCGGAACACTACTCTGAATACAATTAATTTTAAATTATAGCTTTTCTGCGATTTCTGCTACACGCTTTGCCTGTGCCTTTACATTTGAAGATGCAGGACCGCCGAACGCTGTACGCTCGTTTGTACAGCGCTCAAGTGAAATTGCGCTGTAAACATCTTCATTAAACACATCGCATACCCTTTTATACTCCTCCATAGGAAGATTTTCAAGGTCAGTACCAAGCTCAATACATCTTGCAACAAGCTCGCCTGTTGCCTTGTAGGCATCCCTGAACGGTACTCCGTTTTTAGTCAGCCAGTCAGCGCAGTCGGTCGCGTTGATAAATCCGCCTGCCGCCGCTCTGCGCATATTTTCGGGAATAACTCTCATTGTGTCAAGCATGGGAGTAAACGCCGTAAGGCACATTTTCACCGTATCAACAGCGTCAAAAACAGCCTCTTTGTCCTCCTGCATATCCTTGTTGTATGCAAGCGCAATACCTTTCATAACGGTCAAAAGCGTCATATTGTCTCCGAATACCCTGCCGCTTTTTCCCCTTACAAGCTCTGCAATATCGGGATTCTTTTTCTGAGGCATAATTGATGAGCCTGTTGAAAATGCGTCGTCAAGCTCCACAAACTTAAATTCCCAACTGCACCACATAATAATTTCTTCTGAAAAGCGTGAGAGGTGTACCATAATTATAGAGAGAACAGACGTGAATTCAATGCAGAAATCTCTGTCTGAAACTCCGTCAAGCGAGTTGTTCGTAATTCTGTCAAAGCCGAGCAGCTCGGCTGTAACTGTTCTGTCAATGGGATAAGTCGTACCTGCAAGAGCACACGAACCGAGCGGCATTTCATCCATTCTTTTAAGACAATCCTCAAGACGCGATACGTCACGAAGGAGCATTTCTCCGTAAGCCAAAAGGTGGTGACCGAACGTAATAGGCTGTGCGCGCTGAAGATGAGTATAGCCGGGCATTACGGTATCGCTGTATTTTTTAGCCTTATCTGCTATTACCTTTATTAATTCAACAACAAGCTTTTTAACATTTACAACTTCTTTTTTGAGATACAGCTTTATGTCAAGAGCAACCTGGTCGTTTCGGCTGCGCGAGGTGTGCAGACGTTTGCCGTTGTCGCCGATTCTCTTTGTAAGTTCACCCTCAATAAAGGTGTGAATATCCTCTGCTTCCATATCAATCTGAAGTACGCCGCTGTCAATATCGGCAAGGATTCCCTTTAATCCCTGTATAATATCGGCTGACTCCTCTTCCTTGATAATTCCGCATTTTCCCAGCATTGTCGCATGGGCAATACTGCCCTCAATATCTTCTTTATACATTCTGCTGTCGAATGAAATTGAGCTGTTGAAATCATTTGTAGTTTTTGAGAGTTCCTTTTTAAAGCGTCCTTTCCACAGCTGCATATGATCACCCCTCTTAAAATTCTTGTTTATAAATCTTGCCGTCAGAAAACCATTGTTTTCATTTCCCGTAAAAACACTTTACGGGGCAGAGATATTCCCTGCCCCTTAAAATAACCGAATACAGACTTATTTAATAAGACCTTTTTTAGCGCGAACCTTAATGGGAAGACCGAAAAGATTGATAAATCCTGCGCTGTCGTTCTGGTCGTAAACCTCGTCCTCGTCAAATGTTGCAATTTCCTCATCATAGAGAGAATACGGACTTGTAACACCTGCGTCAATGATGTTGCCCTTATAGAGTTTGAGCTTAACTTCACCGGTAACATATTCCTGTGTGCTGTCAACAAATGCCGAAAGAGCCTCGCGAAGCGGTGTGTACCATTTTCCGTCATAGACGAGCTCGGCAAATGTGTTTGAAAGATTTAATTTATAGTGAAGTGTGTCCTTATCAAGGCAGATTTCCTCAAGCTTTGAATGAGCGGCATAAAGAATTGTACCGCCGGGAGTTTCATAAACTCCGCGGGCTTTCATACCTACAAGACGGTTTTCAACAATATCCGTAATGCCAACGCCGTTTCTTCCGCCGATTTCATTGAGCTTTTCAATCATCTCAACTGAGCCGACTGCTTCGCCGTTGAGCTTTGTGGGGATACCCTTTTCAAATGTGAGCGTTACATACTCAGGCTTATCGGGAGCCTGCTCGGGGGACACGCCAAGCTCAAGGAAGCCTTCTTTGTTGTACATAGGCTCATTTGCAGGGTCCTCAAGGTCAAGACCTTCATGGCTTAAATGCCAAAGGTTTTTATCCTTTGAATAGTTTGTTTCACGGTTAATTTTGAGCGGAATATTCATTTTCTCCGCATATTCAATTTCTTCTTCACGCGACTTGAACTCCCATGTTCTCCAAGGAGCAATAATCTTCATATCGGGAGCATAGGCCTTGATAGCAAGCTCAAAACGAACCTGGTCGTTGCCCTTGCCGGTACAGCCGTGACAAATTGCGTCTGCGCCCTCTTTCTTTGCTATTTCTACAAGTCTTTTAGCAATTATGGGACGTGCAAAAGATGTTCCGAGAAGATATTTACCCTCGTAAACAGCACCTGCTTTTATAGTCGGGAAAACATATTCTTCAACAAATTCCTTATTCAAATCCTCAATATAGAGCTTTGACGCACCTGTTTTGATAGCTTTTTCTTCAAGGCCCTCAAGCTCGGTGCCCTGTCCTACGTCACCAGAAACAGCAATTACTTCGCAGTTGTCATAATTTTCTTTAAGCCAGGGGATAATGATAGAAGTATCAAGACCGCCTGAATATGCAAGAACTACTTTTTTGATTTTATTGTCAGCCATTGTAATTTCCTCCCGGTAAATTTATGTTACTATTACATTATACACTCCAATTTTGAAAAATCAAGTGTTTTTTGAATAAATATTCAAAAATTTTTCATTTCTTTAAAATTATCTCCTCAGCGCTCTTTTTTGAATGAACAACGCCTTACAAAGCCGATAATCTCAGGTGTTTTAATTATATATTTTACGAATTTATTTGAAAAATGTATATATTCATTTAAAATGTATATACATAATATTCATTTTTATATGCATAATATTCATCATATATTGAATATTTATCGATTATCTGATATACTTAAATTAAATAAATGTGCATATTGTATTTTGAAAGGATGATTTTTATGTCAGCATTTAAAGAGATTGCACCAATCGAAATAAAAGAAAATCCGTTTAAATTAATCGGCAATGACTGGGCGCTTGTCACAAGCGGAACTGCCGACAAGTTTAACACAATGACCGTAAGCTGGGGCGGTGTGGGCATTATGTGGGGAAAGCCCGTTACCTTCACTTTTATTCGTCCGCAGAGATACACCTTTGAATTCATGGAAAACAATGATTATTTTTCTATGAGCTTTTTTAACGAGGAACAGCGTGACGCCCTTAAATTCTGCGGTTCTAAAAGCGGAAGAGATTTTGACAAAGTAAAAGAAACTGGTCTTGCTCCCGCGTTTACCGAAAACGGCGTGCCCTATTTTGAGGAAGCAAAACTTGTTCTTATCTGCAAAAAGATGTATTCGCAGTTCTTAAACGAGGAAAGCATTACCGACCCTCAAAGCGTAAACAAGTGGTATGACAACGATTATCACAAAATGTATATAAGCGAAATTGTTAAGGCGCTTATAAAGGATTAAATAATATTACAGCGGTACAGTCAAAAACAGACTGTACCGCTGAATTTTTATATTAATTTTTTATATGTGAAATATATCGGTAAACTTACGTGGAATAATTGCATATAATCCGTAACCTATAAATGCGCCTATTGTATTAAGTATAACATCATCAATGTCAATTGCTCTGTACATAGTACCGATTGATAATCCGATTATTAGTTGCGTTAATTCAATACCAACCGAAAACATCACGGCAAACAGCAACAGCTTCCACCACTTTACTTTTTTGCACAAAAGCATTACCGAAAAACCATACGGTATTGCCAGACATATGTTGCCTGCAATTTGCAAAATACTTGTTTCTAAACTACTGAATTGAAGTATGTCTGTAATTGATTTAAACGGAATAAAATTATACCATTCATTCTGAACTACAAAAGTCACGCCGTCATATATTATTGGAAAAAGTGTGATTGAAGCCACTGCCGTTAAATAAATTATAAAAGCAGAACCAAAAACAATTTTCGGGATTTTTAATTTTTTAACTATAGCTAATACAACAAACGCAATCAGTACGACTGCACCTATTGCAAAAGCCAACTCCTTTGTAATCATTATATTTTCCTCCATATATCATATTAATATTGCAAAATTCGACGACAGACAGATAATACATTACTAATTTAGTAATGTCAAGTATTATTGTAATGTTTTTTATTAATACAAATATTCTTTAAAAAGTTTATTCATAATTACAACACAGCACGGAAATAATTCGTTACTTATGACATCCGTTTTAATTTTAAATTTTATATTATATTTGCAGTTAAAAAATCTGCAAAGCAAAAAGAGGTACCGTCCTTCGACTGTACCTCTTAATCAAATACATATTACCAAATTAATAACCCCAGCGGTCAAAAAATCTTACATCCTCATAGGTGAGAATATAGTTCTGACTTTCGTGGAATGCGCTCTGCACAAGCAGAGGATTATACATATACATAATCCTGTGCTGAACAGCGTCGTGGTTTTCATCAAAAATATACCTTACCGCCTGCTTGCAGGCTTCGTTTGTTCCTACATCTGTTCTGCCTGTATAATGACATCCGTCAATAATCGACTGAACACTCGTGTAACCGTCAAAGCACATAGCATTTTTAACCGCCTGAGCAATTAAAGCCGCTCCCACAAATCCTCCTGAGCCGAATTCGCCCATACAAAGCCGTTCAAGCAAATCTCTGTCATAGTCCGAAAGAGTAACCTGACCGCATTTGTATGTAGTGTCGGGATTGTCAATTGCCACAAGGTATCCTGCGTTCCATTGCGCATTATAATCCGCAGGCACCGCAGGCGGAATTGCCGTTGCAAAAGCCACTGTTTCTTCCTGAGTAGTTGTTTGTGCCGTTGAGGTTTTAGTGGGTTTAGTGGGTTTAGTTGCTTTTACGGTGGTTTCCTGAGTCTTTTTCTGCGCCGTCTTTGTTGTTTCAGGCTCAACAGGCTCGGTGGTAGTAAGTATAATTCCATTCTCGCTGTCACCGTGCATAATCTCTGCATACCTGGGGTTTACATTTGCATTAACCGCCACAGCCTCGTCGGCTGTTTCCCCTGCGCTGAACATACCTCCCGCAAAGACAGACTGTATAACAATCAATACCGAAATCAACACAAGTGCTATTGACAAAACCGTGTTTATTTTTTTATCAAAAAAGTTCTTCACGTTTTATCACCTTAAAATATATTTTATCACAAAAAGCGCCCTCTATCAACATGTAGTTTGTTACAAAACAGCCTGTGTATTTAAGTACAAATTACCATAATTTTTTAAATTTTTTGCAGTAAAAAAGCTATTATTGCAGAAAAATGCCGATGCATAATACATCGGCAAAATTATCCTCAACACGATCTATGTAATTAAAGTTTTTTTGTTTATGTTAAAGCTGACGGCAAATCTGCTAAGTACTTTTGAATTTCGGTAGCGTCCATAACATTCACAATGCCGTCTTTGTTTACATCGCTTGCAGTGAGATTTCCTCCTGTGAGAGCTTCAATACTCGCACTGTATTTTTGAATCAGCGTAGCGTCAAGCACGCTCACTCTGCCGTCACCGTTAGAGTCTCCCGCAATTATATCATCAGTTAACGCTTTAAATTTGAATCCGTTTTCTTTTGCATAGGTTTCTGCCTCTGTGCCGGTGTAGCCGTGGATTGTAAGACTTGTGCAACCTGAGAATGCATAATCGCCAATGCTTGTTACGCTGTTTGGAATGGTTACACTCGTAAGACTTCTGCAATGTGAAAATGCATAATTGCCAATGCTCGTTACACTGTTTGGAATGGTTACACTGGTAAGACTTGTACAATTTGAGAATGCACTATATCTAATTTCCGTTACGCTGTCAGGAATTGTTATGTTTGTAAGACTTTCGCAACATGAGAATGCATCATCGCCAATGCTCATTACACTGTTTGGAATAGTTACACTCGTAAGACTTCTGCAATATGAGAATGCATCATCGCCAATGCTTGTTACACTGTTTGGAATAGTTACACTCGTAAGACTTGTGCAACCTGAGAATACACTACCGCCAATGCTCGTTACACTGTTTGGAATGGTTATACTTTTAAGACTTGTGCAATCATAGAATGCACTATCACCAATGCTCGTTACACTGTTTGGAATGGTTACATTGGTAAGATTTTCGCAACAGGAGAATGCACTACCGCCAATGCTCGTTACACTGTTTGGAATGGTTACATTGGTAAGATTTTCGCAACAGGAGAATGCACTACCGCCAATGCTCGTTACGCTGTTTGGAATGGTTATACTTTTAAGACTTGTGCATTCATAAAATGCTCTACCGCCAATGCTCGTTACACTGTTTGAAATGGTTACACTCGTAAGACTTCTGCTAAACTCAAATGCATAATCGCCAATGCTTGTTACTTTGTATCCGTCAATTTCCGCAGGAATTGTAACATTAGTTTCATCACCGTTATAATCGGTAATTTCGGCTGAAGCATATTCATTATCATAGATAATTGTATAAGTAAAGTCACCATATTTATACTCTGCTGCATTTACAGTAAATGGGACAACTGCAAATACACTTAATATCATAATTGTTGAAAGTAACACGGCTGTCAGTTTTTTAATTTTTTGCATATAAAATCTCCTTGTTGTAAAATTTAATTCTATAATACAATATTTGTCAATAATTGTCAATATTTTATGTAAAAAATAATTTTATGCAAAACCTGTGTTTTGATTTTCAATTGTATAAATTTCTGTTCATAGCAAGCAGGAATTTATGGCTATGTAATTAAACTTGAGATAAACAAAATAAAGAAAAAGAAAAACAGATTGACTTTTATTGTGCTATATGTTGAAATATACCACATAATAAAAGTATAAGTAAAAAATAAACTGAAAAACCGCTAAAAATTTTCCCAAAGTATGTTAATAACAGTTTTACACCGCGAAAATCCAATTATAAAAGGATTTTCGCGGTGTCTTTTTTTGCGTAAAAGATATGAAAAATAAAAATTTTGTGAAAATTGCGTATTATAATACAATTTTTTAGTTTTTATAGGTATAGATGAAGGAATATGTAAAAATTATGTCTTTGATTTATAAATGACGCAAAAAATCCTCAAGTAAGATAATTAATTTTCAAGGATTTTTCAGTTTTTCGCCCATAAAATAGTGCAGATTATATTATTTTTTATGATTTATTTCGATGTTATTGTACAAATTTTCAAGTTTTTTGCTTTGTTTTTACTTTTTTAAATGTTATTTTTGGTCAAGGCGTGGTCAGTTTGTTGTGTTTTATAAATAGGAGATGATTATTATCAGAACACAAAGAAATATTTACAAGAGAAAAGACGGTCGCTGGGAGGGTAGGTATTTTAAAGGATACGGTGCCGACGGCAAAAAAAAGTATAATTCGATATATGGAAAAACATATAACGAGGTTAAAGAAAAGCTTGAAAAAATAAAAACAGGAATTTTAAATTACCCTCCAACCTATTCAAAATCTATTAGAGTTCAATTTAAAAATCTTTGTTATGAATGGCTTGAAATAATTAAAATTAATGTTAAAGAATCAACCTATTCTATGTATGTATATATTGTTGAAAAATACATTCTTCCCTGTATTGGAAACATCAAATTATATGAAATAGATAATAACTATACAGATATATTAAAAAAGAGATACAGTCATTTTGCACCTAAAACCATAAGAGATATTTATTCAGTATTTAAACTGATAATTGAATATGCAAATGAAAAATACAATACAAATATACAATTAAA
>CANQDR010000037.1 GCA_947593615.1 uncultured Clostridia bacterium | reverse complement strand
TTGAATATCCGCATAAGATTTCCCTGACTGGTGAAGATTTACGATTGTTTTTTTAAACTCCTCACTGTATTTTGTAGAACTTTTTTTATTACTCATTTTTTCCTTCCTTTCCTTGTCCTCTATTTTATCACACTTGTCCACTTTTTTAGTATACATCCAAAACAAAAAATAAAAAATAAATATCAAAGGACAAACGGTAGTTTGCATATAAAATAAGGGGGTGTTTTAAGTGGCAAGATATCAAAGTAAACTGACCGCAAAGTGTTATATCAATGTCGGTGATAAAAAAATTCTTTGGTATGAAATCGACGAAGATGGAAATGTTACTTGGTACTTGTCGCCTAAAGAAAGTGAATATTACAAGCGAAAGATGCTTGATAACATAGGAAAAAACATGAGTCGATACATAGCTAACCATCCCGATTCAGCTCTTTGGGGAAAGACAAATGAATAAAGGAGGAAGTTATCCCAATGATATTTATCTGAAGAATAGAGGACAAGCAATCAGACACAAAGATATATCTTTACGTTGCCGGATCATAGTCAATAAAGTGGACAGAAAAAAGGGAATTATATAGAATGAGATTCAGCTTGATTTGGAGATAAACCATTAATATGTGAATGAGCTTAACGGAGTTATAGAAGCCGTAGACATATTTGAATAAGCAAAGCTTCAAATCATTCAAAGAAGAATAGGTTCGGTACACCTCTTCCTTTTTCAAGTACTTGAAAAAGCACTCCATAACAGCGTTATCGTATGGATGGTCTTTTGCAGAAAAGAATTGAATCATATTTAGATTATCCAAGTGTCTGCCGAATTGAACAGGTAAACTGGCATCCTCTGTCTGTGTGAAAAATAATACCTTCGGATTTTCCTCTTGCCGCGACTGCTGAGTTTACTGTTTCTATTGCAAGATCATTATCAATTTTATTTGATAGCTTAAATGCAAGTATTTTTCTCGAAAACAAATCGAGAATTACACAAAATATTATGGGTGCCGAATATTGCAATGGTTTTTTTTAATATTAAGTTTTCTTCCTCAAGCCGAGCATTTCTCTTCTGTAGTGCTTTGATTTGCTGTGCAGTTAGAACTGTATTATCATCAATCTGCACCTGTAAATACTGCTTAATCCAATTTGCTAAAGCATTATAAGATTTTCTATACTCCTGATGAATTTGCGAGTACATTTTACCTGAATGGTATAAATTTACGATTGTCTGCTTGAATTTGCTGCTGTATTTAGCGTTTTTCTTTCCTGACATTTTTATTCCTCCTTTTATTGTCTTCTATTCTACCATACTTGTATACATCCAATATGGTGATCTACCGTCACAAAGAGAAATACTCCATTAGCGAGATGTGTAGGTTTTTCAAAGTATCTGGGAGTGGATACTACGGATATGTATCTCGGATGAACACACCTGCATAGGATCTGCCGTTGGCTAAAAAAATCATAGAATGCCAAGAAGCGTGCGGCAGGACCTACGGATACCGAAGAGTACATATACGGCTTGTAAAGAAAGGAATTTATCACAACCTTAAAACCGTATTACGAGTTATGCAGAAATATGGTTTGCTGTCGTTAATCAGGAGAAAGAAATACCGCAATTACGGAGAATATCTGCACAAATATCCGAACTTACTTAATCGTGACTTTCACGCATACAGACCCAATCAGAAATAGGTAACGGATATATCATACATCAAGACAGCTCAAGGAACACTGTATTTGTCGATTATTCGGGATTTATACGATAACAGTATTGTTTCTTACAAAACCGGAACTAAGCCGAATATTAACTTGTGCTTTCCACGATTCGTGCAGTCAAGAAAAAAGAAAAGGTCACCGCAGGACTGCAACTCCACAGTGACCAAGGCTTTCAATACACTTCACATGAGTATTTTAAGCTAACTCAAGAATACAATATTACTCCGTCAATGTCAAGACGTGGAAATCCTTATGACAATGCTTTGACAGAAAATTTCTTTTCAATTCTCAAAACAGAATGTATTTATCGTACAAAGCTCAAAATTTATGAGGAGGTGAGCCTCCTCATAGGTGAATATATCCACTTTTACAACAATCAACGTATCCAATTAAAAACAAAACTGACTCCGATGGAATATCGAAATCAGTTTGTTTTCTAAATTTAATATTTATACCTTAGGGGGCTTTTTGTGCTGTCCACACAATTTGGGGCGCTCCAACTATGGTGAGGGGATTTTTTTGTTTTATTGCATAGTTTTATGCAATTTTTCTAATTATTTAATCATATATGCAGAGCAATAATTTTATGCACTGTAAGAAATTTTTATTAACATAAAGGAGTATGAGATATGGAGAAAACAGAAAAAGTAACATTTGATATGCTTGGTGATGATGTTATTAATGTAATTAACTCAAAAGCAGACATTAAAAAAACTAAAAATCTGTCTATTGCAGAAAACGGAGTTTATTTTCTTAACGGTCTTACTGTAACAGTTACAAATAACAGTCATTTTAAGCTTTCAGGAATTCCTACAGTAAATACATTGATTAAAATCCCGATTAATCCGGTTTTGCTTAATGGTACATATGCTGAGCATATTGAAAACGTTGAATATATAGATTCGTCGGGAAATACATACGGTACTGTTTCACTTAGAAACGATAACGGCGCAATAAGCGGTTCGGGTGTAAGATTCGCTTCTGCAAGCGGTACTTTTACAACTGGTTCAGAAATTACGGCAACAATTATTTCAGTTTATGTTGCGCCAGAAAAACCGGCGGAATGGGAGTTTGATTATCAGCTTGAACAGGGGGATACTCCAACAAAGTATATTGTCCCGGAAGTGCTGGGTGTTCCTCTTGCGGACGGAAGCGTTACAGCAAACAAATTATCAGCAGATGTTCAGCAAATTTTGTTTAGTAACAGTGTTTTAAGTAACAAGTCAATTTACTGTGACGGGGATTCAATTGCTTACGGACTGGGAAGCGGAGGAAAAAGTTATTGTGATATAATTGCCGATAAGTACAATATGTCTATGACAAAGACACCTAAAAGTGGAACAACGCTTGCTGTAAGAGAGGGCAGAGCAGACAGCATTTTAGAACGAATTAAACAAACACAGGGCCATTTTGACTATATAATTATTGACGGAGGTATTAATGATATTGCAAATAATATACCAATGGGAGAATTAACGGGTGAAAATTGGTCAGGAACATTTGATGAAACAACCGTAATCGGTGCATTGGAAAGCATTTGTCAACAGCTTTGTACCAAGTGGTTTGAAGCAAAAAAGTTATTTGTGCTTGTCCATAAACGCTATTGGTATTGGAGTGACTGTGAGGGCACAAGAACAACACAGCAGGAATTATTCTCTGCATTGAAATCTGTTCTAAAAAAATGGGGAATCCCATATGTTGATATTGCTGCACAAACTAACCTTGTGGGAATTAATGAAGAATTTCGCAACAAATATTTTTTGATTGACAGCAATACAGGAACAGGTGACGGACTGCATCCTACCTTTGAGGTTTACAAAAAGTTTTATGTTCCGCTGATTGAAGCAAAGTTAAAAACATTATAGAGAAATATACAATTATATAATATGTACATCCCGAAGCAGTATTAAAATTTGTTTCGGGATTTTTTTATTTTATTGCATATTTTTATGCAATTTTTTTAATATTTGGAGTATAAGTGCAGAGCATTATTTAATTTTATGCATTGCAAGAAATTTATTATTACCATAAAGGAGTATCAAAAATGAAAACGACAGAAAAAATTACACTTGAAAAGCCAAATGATAGCGTGATTAGTGTAATTAACGGAAAAGCTGATAAAGCTGCCTCACTTGCAGAATATGATATTGCAGACGGCTATATGGATAGTCAAACAGATGTAGAGTCGGTTTATATAACTATTGATGAATTCGGAGCAGTACCTGACGATGAATCAGCTGCAGTACAGAATACCGATGCTATTAATCAGTGTATTGCTTATGCCATTGAAGGAAAGCAGATTGTTATAATACCGGCAAATACGTATTATGTGAACGGTCATATAAATGTTGCTGACGCTGATGGACTAAAAATAATCAATTGCGGTATTTTACACGCGGTATCTCAAACAAGATACAGACAATTATTCAATATGATTAATTGCAGCAATGTTGACTTGGTTCTCGGCAGGGTAACATCTGATAGGAATCAGGAAGGCACTCCGCCGGCAGGACATTCTCAGCCTGAAGGTGTACCAAGGCTAACTTCAAATATTACGGCAGTACACATGAGCGGCTGTACAGATACAACAATTAGAGATGGTTTTATAAGTAATCTTGAATATGTTGTTCACACAACAAGAGAAAATCCAGAACACGGATATAACAGTAATATTCAGATTCTTAATCTTAATATTGAAACAACATCACAGCCTGTTTTGCTCAACTACGTTAAGAATATTACCATTAGTATAAATGCAACAAGCTGTCCTGATTGTTCCAGCGGTGATCATTTTATCTATAGCGCACAAGAAGTTTATAATTTAAAAATAAAATCATGTGAATTTACATATTCAGATGACAACTATGGTTGCGCAATAAACCTGCGTAACTCAACCAATAACGGAACCAGCACGGTAGATAAGGTTACTATTACCGATATGATTATAAATGACTGCACCAGTCAGTTCGTTTCTGCCAACAGTACAACAGAAATAATGATGTTTAATTGCCAGCTCAGTTATAGCGCAGAGGACACTGACAAAGGACGCGCTGTTATTCTTTTGCAAGATAACGCGTCAATTACAATGAATAACTGTTTTGTATTTGACCCTTTGCAAAAAGCGCAGATTGTTGCAACCGTGCAATCTGATATCAGTGTAGAAATCAACGGCGGTAAATATGTTGTACAGGAAATTTCTTCAACGTCAATTTCAGAAACATCTTATAAATCTAATGTTTTAATTAACGGTGCAGATATAACCTGTTCCAAATATGCAGTTTGGTTTCAATCTAAATCAGCAATTTCAGTAGATATATATAATTCAATAATTAGATCTCCTGCTTCTTACCTGTTTTATTCAAGTGTTGAAAATGCAACTATTTCAATTTTTAACAGTACTTTAGTTTGTACAGCGGAGGACAGCCTAAGTCACAGGGTGCTCTACAACGGTTTTAGGGTTCCTCTTCTTAATAATCTTACATTGGTTAATTGCGTGGCAGATGGTTTTACTCAGTTATATATTATTGACGAGTCACAAGGTATTGATTGCATTGGTGACGCAGTTGTAAAGGGTAATATCGAAATTTAACTGTTATAATATTTGAATTTTTCCTCTTATCTGCCTGAATTGGCAGATGAGAGGAAATTATATATCAACTTTTGAAGTATGCACCTCCGTACTGCGTTATTATAATTTTAGCAAGCTTGGGGTTTGTCTGTTTAATATTTACAGGATATTGCAATTTCTTTTCATATACAAACATCAGTTATCGTCCTCGCTTTCCCATGGCCACGGAGCTTTAATCCAGCGCCAGTTGTTTGTATTGTTAGCACTTTTTGTAAGAGGACCGAATTTCTCCTCATATTCCTTTATAAGAGGTTTTGCAGCGTCACGATACTCTTTCATTTTTTCAAGAGTTTTTTTGTCATTTTTATGAGTATCAAGAAATAGCTGTAAATCAAGTGCTGCAAACTGATAGGTTGATATTTTTTTAAGCAGTATTTCACGTTCAGTCATTGCGGCCACCACACTTGCTGCCGTAAAACGGCTTATTCAGCGAAGGAAACATTGTTCCCGAAGCAAACCCCTGAGTAGGGGTATAGGTTGGGGCATTATTCATCTGAAACGGAACGTAAGCCATAGCTTCTGAAGTTTTTTCAGGGAATTTTGAAAGTCCGTACTGTTCATTGATGATTTCTGTCAGTTCCAATTCCATTCTCCTTTCAAATTTATGAGTAATTTAACTCGATACATATTATGCAGGATTTTAACGGTTGTGATGTCTTGATTAGAAGTGAAAAAATATTCAATAATGCGCAGCAGTTATTTAACTTCAGATATATCAAAATCAGGCAGGTACCATTTTAATGCTTCTTCGGCACTCACGCCGTTTTTGCACAGATAATCAATGCCGTTTATGCTGACGCCAATACATTCAGCATTTTCATCATAGTTTTCTGCGTAACAATCCCAAGGAGAGGCTACACATGTCAGATAATCATAATCGGCATTTTCAATAGTCATACCGTTTGAAGAGTCTGAATAGGGTATGTACAACTTTTTTCCGTTTTTATTAACAGTTAATTCTAATATAGAATTAACTGTTTTTTTAATTTTTGGATAAATTTCTTTTAAGGAATTATCTGAATCATATTCATAAATACAAGTATTTTTATCCGTAATATCAAAAGAATCAGGGCTGACGGTGTAATCTGTATTTAAGAGAATGGCAATTGCTTTAATAGTTTCGTCGCAATAGTTGTCGTTGTATTTTGCGGCAACTAAACCGCATAAAACTTTCTCATAGCTATCATCTTCTGTGTTGTTGTCGTCAGGTATTGAATCGGCAGTCGAAACAGACTGAACAGAATTAAAGTCTAAAAAACTGCATTTTGCAGCGGCAAAGGGAAGCAGTGCCATTATCAGCAGAAAAACGGTTATTGACAATATTTTTACTTTCATTAGCAAACACACCTTTATTTCGCACAGAAAAAATAAACCCCGATATAATTTAATTGTGCTTTATTTTTCTTGACATAATGATATAATTGTCTTAAAATAATATATGTCCATAATTTTATTAAAATAACTTGTATATATTAGGGAGTATTTATACATTTTAAATGCGTCCTATTTATAGAAACGGAGAAAATATATGAAGATTAAAATTTCTGTAATACCATTTATTCTTGTTGTTTTATTAATGGCTGGCTTAAAGCTTATGAGTGTTTTTGGGCTAGACAGCAACGGACTTTTTCTCGGTATGAATAAAATGGGAATTACTTATGCGGTAATAGGACTTTCGTTGGCGTTGTTTCTTGTATGTGTTTTAATTAATATTTTTGATAAAAAAACTGCGCCTGTTTATCCCGTAAAGAAAAATCCTGTTTCAGCTGTATTAGCGGTTCTTTCGGGACTTGCCGTTGCCGGTTCATCAATTGTTAGTCTTCTTAATTCGACAGTAAACTCCGAATATTATTTAATGACTTTAATCTGTGCATTGCTTTCAATACCGGCAGGTATTGCGCTGATAATGATGTCAAAGGTACACTTCTCTGGCAAAACTACTGTTTCGGGAATTTCAATGTTGTATGTTTTTCCATCGCTTTGGGGCTGTGCAGAGCTTGTTTCGGAATTCCTTGTTGCAACCAAGGTATCCATATCAGCAAGTGATATGACATCTCTTTTCTGTTATATTTTCATAACGCTTTATTTTTTCTCTCATTCAATGATTTTGTCAAGAATAAAAGGAAGAAACCCGGTAAAGGCATGCTTTATTTACGGCTTGCCGGCAATAGCAATTTCACTTTCATACGGACTATATGTTATTTTTACATCTTTGGTAGAAGGAATAGAAATAACACAGATTTTACTTGGCTGTGAATTCATTATTGTTGCACTTTATTTAATATCATTCATTATTGAAATGACATTTAATTCACTTACAAAAGATGAAGTAGAAATAATTGACGGTCTTCCTGAAGATGACGATACCTATGAAAACAGCTACGTAAAGTCGGGCGGATATGATGACCTTGTTTTTGCCGAAAAAAATGCGGAGTCAGCACCCGGTGTTGAGCCTTCCGAAGACTATTTTTCAAATGCAGGTTTAGATGATTTTGTAATGGGTTATGACAGTGAAAAAGATGAGGAACCGATTCCTTATCTTACCAAGCAGGAAATGAATAAAGCGGAATCATCACAGCTTGTATTCTTTGAGTCAGATAAAAATAACGGCGAGAAAAAATCCGATATTAAATTTGACGACCTTGTTGCAGAAGATGAGGATGATGAAAAAAATAACGGCAATGCTTCTTCGAGGATTCGAGAAGATATAAGTATTGCATCGGATATTAAAACGAAAGTACAGCAGCCCGAAAAAGAGCCTGAGAATCAGCCTGTAAAGAAAGAACTGAGTGATATTGAAAAACTTTTGCAGGAGCTTGACAACAAAAAATAATTGTTGACATTATCGGTTTGCAGTGATATATTATATAGAAAAGAAATCATATAATGTTGATAAGGACATGGTTTGTAAAGTGCCATTTTCAGAGAGCGGAGTTAAATGCTGAAATATTCCGTATTTGGTTTTACATTCTACCGCCTTTGAGTCTGCACAGGAAATGGTGCGGCGTATAACTGCGTTAAAGTTTTTGAGGGCAAATTTTTTGTTTGCCGAAATTGGGTGGAACCACGAGTTAATTCGTCCCAATATTCCTTATTGGAATATTGGGACTTTTTTTATCTTACAAACTTACAAATTTTTTAAAATAAGGAGAATAAAATGATTAAGGTAGAATTAAAAGGCGGAGTAGTCAGAGAGTTTGAGGCTGATATTACTCCTGCTGAAATCGCAAAATCAATAGGCGCAGGACTTTATAAATCTGTATGTTGTGCAAGAGTAGATGGAGAGGTTGTTGATTTACGCACCCCGATAGTAAATGACTGTAAGCTTGAACTGCTCACATTTGACGATCCTGACGGCAAAAAGGCTTTTTGGCATACTGCTTCTCATGTTCTTGCACAAGCGGTAAAAAGACTTTATCCCAACGCAAAATGCGCAATCGGTCCCGCAATTGACAGCGGTTTTTATTATGATTTTGATGTAGAAAAACCGTTTTCTGCTGACGACCTTGAAAAAATCAAGGCTGAAATGAAAAAAATAGTAAAATCAGGAATTGAACTTGAACGCTTTGAACTATCTGAGGAAGAAGCAATCGCAAAGCTAACTGAGATGAACGAACCGTATAAAGTTGAGCTTGTTAAAGAACATTCTGGTAAGGGGGAGAGCATAAGTTTTTATAAGCAGGACGATTTTACCGACCTTTGCGCAGGTCCTCATCTTCTTAATGTGTCCGTAATTAAAGCAGTTGAGCTTACAAACTGTACCGGAGCATATTGGAGAGGCGACGCAAACAATGCACAGCTTTGCCGAGTTTACGGAGTTGCATTTCCAAAGGCTTCTATGCTTGAAGAGCATTTAAAGATGCTGGCAGAGGCAAAAAGCCGCGACCACAACAAACTCGGACGAGAGCTTGAACTGTTCACTACCTCTGACGTAATCGGACAGGGACTCCCTATACTTCTTCCTAAGGGAGCAAGAATTATTCAGCTTTTACAGCGCTTTGTTGAGGATGAAGAGCAGCGTCGAGGATGGCTCCTTACCAAGACGCCTTATATGGCAAAGAGCGACCTCTATAAAATCAGCGGACATTGGGATCATTATCAGGACGGTATGTTTGTTCTCGGCGACCCCGAAAAGGATGACGAAGTGTTTGCGCTTCGTCCAATGACTTGCCCGTTCCAGTATCAGGCTTATCTCAACCATCAGCGTTCATACCGCGATTTGCCGTTGCGCTATAACGAAACATCAACGCTTTTCCGCAACGAGGCAAGCGGTGAAATGCACGGACTCATCCGTGTACGTCAGTTCACACTTTCAGAAGGTCACCTTATGTGTACTCCCGACCAGCTTGAGCAGGAATTTAAGGATTGTCTTGAGCTTGCTATCTATATGCTGAAAACATTAGGACTTTACGATGATGTATCTTACCGCTTCTCAAAATGGGATCCAGAAGATACCGAAAAATATATCGGTACGCCCGAACAGTGGGATGAGGCACAGGGCATTATGCAGAGAATTCTTGACCATCTTGAAATTCCTTATGTGGTTGGTATTGGCGAGGCTGCTTTTTACGGCCCGAAGCTGGACATTCAGATTAAGAATGTTTACGGCAAGGAAGATACTCTCATCACAATTCAGATTGACCAGATGCTTGCCGAAAAGTTCGGTATGGAATATGTAGATAAGGACGGAACAAAGAAGAATCCTTATATTATTCACAGATCGTCATTAGGCTGTTATGAAAGAACACTTGCGCTCCTCATAGAAAAATACGCAGGAGCATTCCCAATGTGGCTTGCACCGACTCAGGTTAAGTTGCTTCCTGTTGCCGACAGACATCTTGACTATGTATATGAAATAAAGAATGAGCTTGAAGCAAAGGGTATGCGTGTTGAAGTTGACAGCAGAAGCGAGAAAATAGGATATAAAATCCGTGAGGCTCAACTTGAAAAAGTACCTTATATGTTTATTATCGGCGATAAGGATATTGAGGCTCAGACAGTTTCAGTACGTCACAGAAAGAACGGTGACCTCGGTGCAATGAAGCTTGAAGAATTCATTGAAAAGGCTGTTGAGGAGATTAATACTAAGGCAATAAACTGATAAAGCAGGTGTAATATGTCCTACGGTTTTCCCCCGTATGATAAAAAAAGCTATAAAGAGTCAAAAAAACGCAGAAAGCAGGCACTAAGAGCCGCCAAAACGGGAAGAATACTTCCTTACGGTACAATAAGGCGCAGGGTCGTTGTTTGCTTGTGCGCGGCAGTTTTGGCTGCGGGAGTAATTATCGGCGGTTATGCTCTGTATGCAAATTTTTTCCGAAATACTGAAAGCGCAATTGCGGAAAATCCGAAAACAGAGGAAAGTCCAGAGCTTTTGCAAATAGTAAACAGGAACAATCCGCTTGAACAAAGCTATGTACCTAAACTCACGGATTTTATGTCGTTTAAAATAAGCATACTGGCTTATGATGATTTGTCACATCTTTTTGATGAAGCTGAAAGTCAGAATATTTCACTTGATTTGACTTCTGCCTATATTTCATATGATGAACAGCAGAAGCTCTATGATGTAAAACTTAATGAATTTCTTGCAGACCCTAAATACACGGCGGTAAGAGCACAGGCGGCGGTGCAGAAAATTATTCCTCAGGGCGGAAACAGTGAGGCGCAGACAGGATTATTGGTAAGTTTTGACGTAAACAGTGAGCAGACAGAGGCATTTCTGGAGAGAAACTGCATAAATTACGGATTTGTTCTCAGATACCCCGAAGACAAAGAGAGAACAACTCTTATGTCAGGAAGTAAAAATATTTACCGCTATGTGGGAAAAGACAATGCTTTGAAAATGCGCTCATACAATATGTGTCTTGAAGAATATGTTGATTATTTATCCGAGCAAAAAAATGCAGATTAAATTTGAAAAAACACTTGCATTTTGTAAACAGATGTTGTATAATCAATCTGTTAATTGTGTAATGTCAGGTAGGTGAAAATAATGAAAGAGAATATACATCCTAATTATGAGCAAACAACAATTACTTGTGCTTGCGGTAATGTTATTAAAACAGGCTCAACTAAAAAAGATATCCGTGTAGAAGTTTGTTCAAAATGCCACCCGTTCTTTACAGGAAAGCAGAAATTGGTTGACACAGGCGGACGTGTTGACAGATTTAAAAAGCGTTTTGGCATGGAGAAATAATTTTGTAATTGTTTAAGGCGGCACAAGCGGTGCCGCCTTATTTACTTATGGGGTGTCTTTATGGCTAACGACTACAAAACGGTACTTAGTGAAGCAAGCTCGGAATTTGTTGAAAAGCGTTCACGCTTTATCGGTTATTGCAAGCCCATTTCAAGTGAACAGGAAGCTGTTGATTTTATCAACAAAAAACGCGGTGAACATTGGAATGCAACTCATAACGTATATGCCTATTCGCTCAGAGAGGGCAACATAAAACGATACAGCGATGACGGCGAACCGTCGGGAACTGCCGGAATGCCGGTGCTTGATGTTATTGTAAAAAATGAAATTTTTGACGTATGCGTAGTAGTAGCCAGATATTTCGGCGGAGTTTTGCTCGGAACAGGAGGCCTTGTACGGGCTTATTCACAGGGCGCAAAAGCCGCACTTGACGCTGCCCAGATTGTTATGATGCAGAACTGCTATATATGCTCAGCAAGATGTACATATAATCAGTATGGAAAAGTTTCCGCTCTTATTATGAGTATTGGCGCAGAAATCGACGATACCATATATGAAACGGATGTGCGTATAAAATTCCATATAAAGCCTGATATTTTGCCGCAGCTTAACAAACAGCTTGCAGATGCAACATCGGGAGGAGTGCAGGCAGTATCTGAAAATGAAAAATATTTTGCGGCTCCTATAAAATAAGCGGCATTTAAAATATCGTTTTTTTCGGAACAAATCCGACTTAAAAATACCTAAATTTCAATAATATTAAAAATTTTAAATAAATAGAGGAATATTTGAAATAATTTCGTAAAAAGCTAATAGGAAAACAGAAAGGAGAAGTAAAATGGCTTTCCCCGAGAGTTTTTTACAGGAACTGAAAATGCGCAACGATATTACGGAAATCGTTTCGTCTTATGTCAGTCTTAAACGACGAGGAAGAAATATGGTCGGTCTCTGTCCGTTTCATGGCGAAAAAACTCCTTCTTTTAATATTTATACAGAAAACGGTTCATTTTATTGTTTTGGCTGCGGCGTTGGCGGAGATGTAATTTCATTTATAATGAAGATCGAAAATCTCGATTATGTTGATGCTGTAAAATACCTTGCTCAGCGTGCGGGAATGGAGGTTCCCGAAAACTCATATGATGACAGTATGAGCAGGCTCAGAACAAGGGTGTTTGAGGCTAACCGCGAAGCCGCGCGATTTTATAATTCTGCACTTAACTCGCCGATTGGTGCAAAGGGACTTGAATATTTTCACGGCAGAGCGCTGTCTGACAGAACGATCCGCCGTTTTGGTCTTGGTTTTGCAGATGACGACTGGACATCTTTGTGCAGACATCTTCACTCAAAGGGTTTTACGGACAGCGAAATCGTTGCAGCAAACCTCGGTTTAAAGCGCAGAAACGGAAACGGCATTTACGACAGATTTACAAACAGAGTTATGTTTCCGATTATTGATTTAAGAGGAAATGTTATTGCTTTCGGCGGCAGAATAATGACCGACGAGAAGCCTAAGTATCTCAATACTTCCGATACTCCCGTGTTTAAAAAGAGCGCAAATCTGTTTTCGCTGAACAATGCCAAAAATTCCGGCAACCGAACGCTGATTTTGTGCGAGGGATATATGGATGTCATATCCGTAAATCAGGCGGGCTTTGCAAACGCGGTCGCAACGCTCGGAACAGCACTTACAAGCGAGCAGGCTCTGCTGATGAAGCGTTATGCCGACGAGGTTATAATATGCTATGATGCCGACGAGGCAGGACAGAAGGCAACTGCAAGAGCAATTCCTATTTTGCGCAGCGCAGGCTTGCTCATAAGAGTTTTGACTATACCCAACGGCAAGGACCCCGATGAATTTATCAGAGCTAACGGGTCGGACGGACCTGCTGCGTTTAAAGCAGTAATAGAAAAAAGCGGAAACGATGTAGAATACCGTCTGCAAAAACTCAAACAAAACCATAATATTGAAACCACTGACGGAAGAGTAGCGTATCTTGAAGCCGCTTCAAAGGTCGTTGCCTCAATCAGCAGTCCAATAGAGCGCGACGTTTACTCCTCAAAAATATGCAATGAGCTTGGAGTTGATAAAAATGCGTTCACTCAGCAGATTGTTAATATATCAAAACGCCAAAACCGTGAGAATGCCGGAAAAGAGCTCAGAAAAATCCAGAGCGATTTGAGCGGCAGAAACGATAAAATAAATACGGAGCACTTCAAAAAACCGAGAAGCTCAAGTGCCGAAGAGGCTTTGGTTGTGTACCTTATAAATAACCCAGATTCCGTTAAAGAAATTTCAAAAAGCGTTAAGCCAGAGCAATTTCAAAATTCGCTTATAAGGCATTACTTTGAATATGTTTTAACGAGAATTCAGCACGGATTAGACCCTCTCACCAATGTTACTGCCGATTTTACACAGAATGAAGTTTCAAAGCTTTATGAAATGCTGTCGCAGTACATAAAATCAGCTTCAACTGAAGAAGCAATGAGAGAATATATAAAGGTTATTAACGAAGAAAGTGAAAAGCTCTCGCACGAGGATATTGAATCAATGTCTGCCGACGAGCTGAAAGCTTATATTGATAAAATAAGGAAAAGCAAGAAATAATACTAAACTCCGATTCAAATCTTTATGATTTGATAAGAGTTTATTATATGAAAAGGAAAGGAAAGTGTGTATGCCGGTACCGCAGGATAAGAAAACAATCGTTAAAGAGCTTATAGAGCTCGGAAAGCAGAAAGGACATCTTTCAAATCAGGATATTCTTGATGCAATCGGTGAAATTGATTTTGAACCCGAACAGCTTGAAAAGCTTTATGACAATATAGAGTCGCAGGGAATAGAGATTGTAGAAGATGTCGGCGACATAAAGATAGACGATATTGATATTGATTTTAGTGACAGCAAGGACAGCGAATCTGCCGCGGTTGCTGCCGAACAGGGGATCACGATTGATGACCCCGTAAAGGTATATCTTAAAGAAATCGGACGAGTTCCCCTGCTTACTTCCGAGGAGGAGGTTGAACTTGCAATTCGTATTTCAAACGGCGATGTTGCAGCCAAGCAAAGACTTTCAGAAGCCAATCTGCGCCTTGTAGTCAGTATCGCAAAGCGTTATCTCGGCCGTGGAATGCAGTTCCTTGACCTGATTCAGGAAGGTAATCTCGGTCTGATTAAAGCGGTTGAAAAGTTTGACTATACAAAGGGCTTTAAATTTTCAACTTATGCCACTTGGTGGATAAGACAGGCTATTACCCGCGCTATTGCCGACCAGGCTCGTACAATCAGAATTCCAGTCCATATGGTTGAAACAATAAATAAAGTTAAGAAAGTGCAAAGCCAGCTTTTGCACCAGAACGGGCATGAGCCGTCAGCAGACGAAATTTCAGCTGAAATTGATATGCCTGTTGATAAGGTGCGCGAAATTATGCGCGTTGCACAGGAACCGGTATCGCTTGAAACTCCGATTGGAGAAGAGGAGGACAGCCATTTAGGCGATTTCATTCCTGATATGGATGCTCCTGCACCTGCCGATGCGGCTTCTCATACAATGCTGAGAGAACAGCTTTCAGATGTGCTTTCAACGCTTACTCCCCGTGAGGAAAAGGTCCTAAGACTTCGTTTCGGGCTTGAGGACGGACGAAGCAGAACTCTTGAAGAAGTAGGTAAGGAGTTCAATGTAACCCGTGAACGTATTCGCCAGATCGAGGCTAAAGCTCTGCGCAAGCTTCGTCATCCGTCGAGAAGCAGAAAACTCAAGGATTATCTTGATTATTAATTAATTTTGATTAAGAATTATGATTACTTTTGAAGAATGCGGACAAATGCTGGATGAAATCGCTGACTCAATGCCTTTTGAACTTTACCGTGATTTAAACGGAGGAATTTCGCTTCTTCCGCAAACTAAGCTGCATCCTAAGGCTGTAGGAAACGATTTATTTATTCTCGGCGAGTACATAAGAAATTCACTTGGCAATGCAATTGTTTTTTATTACGGCTCAATCAACCGTGTTTACGGAAATCTCGAACGCAATGAGCTTTATAAGCAGCTTGTCAGAATACTTCATCACGAGGTGCGCCATCATAATGAATATCTTGCAGGGTGCGATGATTTAGGCTTGCTTGACAAACAGCAGATTGAGGAGTATCTGAGAAACAAAGGAAAAGATGATTAAACGTTTTAAAATTATTCAGGACATATAAAAATATATACCAAACTACAAAAAACACCGTAACGGCCTTGATTTAAAGCTGTTACGGTGCTTTTATTAATGAGATTGTTTGTTTAATATAAAATTTATCTTACTTTAAATATCTGACCGGGATAAATGATATTTGGATTTCCCAGTCCGTTCATATCAGAAAGTATATCTACGGTGGTGTTGTTTCTTTGTGCAATGCTCCAAAGCGTGTCGCCGGGACGTGCTACATAGTATTCGCTTGCATTGGTGCTTGCCGGAATGGTTAGAGTTTGACCTACATATATTGATGCAGGATTTTGTATATTGTTGTATCTTAAAATATCATTGACTGTAGTCTGAAAAAACTGAGCGATTCCGAAAAGTGTGTTTCCGGGACGCACTGTATATTGTATCAGTTCCATGTTTTGTCCTCCCTTTTAATCTTTATTAATAATATATGTAAATTACCTTTTATTGACACAACAATGAATAATTTTTCCGGCATATGGCAAAATATTCTCGGAGGTAATATTATGAAAATATCAATTGATAAAGTATTCGGCAGACAAATCATTGACTCACGCGGAAATCCCACAGTAGAGGCCGAAGTAGGTCTTACCGACGGTACGTATGCAAAAGCGTCAGTTCCTTCAGGTGCGTCAACGGGCGCTTTTGAAGCGCTTGAACTAAGGGACAACGACAAAGACCGCTACATGGGAAAGGGCGTAACTAAGGCTGTAGAAAACATAAACAAGATTATCGCACCTGCCCTTTGCGGAGATTCACCCTTTGACCAGTGTGCAATAGATAAAAAAATGCTTGAGCTTGACGGTACACAGAATAAAGAGAATTTAGGCGCAAACGCAATTCTTGCAGTATCGCTTGCCTGTGCAAAAGCTGCGGCAAAGCATCTCAGACTGCCGCTGTTCCGATATATAGGCGGAACGTTTTCCGTAAGAATGCCCGTGCCTATGATGAATATTTTAAACGGAGGCGCACACGCGTCAAACAATATTGATATTCAGGAATTTATGATAATGCCTGTCGGAGCCTGCTGTTTTTCAGAAGGACTAAGGCAATGCTGTGAAATTTATCATACGTTAGGCAATATTCTGAAAAAGAATAATATGGATACCGCAGTAGGAGATGAAGGCGGTTATGCGCCGAACCTCGAGAGTGATGAAGAGGCAATAGAACTTATTTTAAAAGCGATTGACGCTGCCGGTTACAGCACAGATGATATAAAAATCGCACTTGATGCGGCAGCATCGGAATGGTACAGAGATGGAATATATAAATTGCCCAAAAGGGGAATAGAGCTGAGTAGTGAAAAGCTTGCTGATTATTTTGAGAACCTTTCCACAAAATATCCTGTTATTTCAATAGAAGACCCTCTTTCAGAATACGACTGGGACGGCTGGAAAGCAATGACTAAGAAAATGGGAGACAAGGTAAAGCTTGTCGGAGATGATTTGTTTGTTACAAATACAAGCCGTCTTAAAAAGGGAATTGAAATGGGAGCGGCAAATTCAATACTCATAAAAATCAATCAGATAGGAACGCTTACCGAAACGCTTGACGCAATTGAAACTGCACAGAAAGCAGGATATAACACCATAATCTCGCACCGAAGCGGAGAAACCGAGGATACGACGATTGCAGATATCGCTGTTGCCGTAAACGCAGGACAAATAAAAACAGGCGCTCCTTGCAGAACTGACAGAGTAAGCAAATACAACAGATTACTGAGAATTGAGAGCGTGCTTGTTAATACTTCACGTTACGGTCTTACACAATAATTTAAAATCTACGTCTGCTTTTTTGCAGACGTAGATTTTTTTATTAGACATATTTTAGTAATTTCCATGGTTTTGATCTAACGATAAGAAATAAAATTATTCCTTTTATAATGCTTTTAAACATTTGAATAATCATATGATTGTAATGGGAATGATGTGACAAAGTATTATTATTTATGAATGTAATATATTTTCATATATTTTGCACTATACAAAAATATGTTCGTCACTATGCACATAAAATCATAGCAAATTTCTACTGATTTAGTATTGCTTTTAATTTAATAATTCACTATCAGAATTAAAATTAAGGCTGTAATATGATAGAATAATACAAAGGAATGCTATAAGTCGGGAGGCATTTTTGTTGTTTGTCAAAAAATTGTTAACAGGGGTTATGGCGGCTATGATGGTTATGGGAATGTGTTTGTCAAATGTTTCGGCAGCAACAAACGACAAAAAAATAAATTATCAGCAATATGCTGCAAATCTTGATAAAACTGCATATTCGGGTAATGATCTCGGTGCAGCATACAGTAAAAAATCTACAACATTTAAGGTGTGGTCACCTAATGCATCAAGCGTAAAAGTCAATATTTTTGAGCACGGAAGCGATGACGAGGGTGACCCCGGTTCAATAGAGACAAAGCCGCTTGTGCTTGATAAAAAAACAGGCGTATGGACGGTCTCAATTAACGGCGACCTTGCAGGCAAATATTATACATATACAATAAAACACGGTAAAACTGAAAAAGAGACTGCCGATGTTTATGCTAAGGCTTGCGGTGTAAACGGAAAGCGCAGTATGGTTGTTGATTTAAGCAAAACAAATCCCGAAGATTGGGAGAATGACTCCCATATCCTTGTGCCAAGTCAGACTAAGGCATCTGTTTGGGAGGTTTCGGTAGCAGATTTTTCATCATCGGAATCAAGCGGTGTATCGGAGAAAAATCGCGGAAAGTTCCTTGCATTTACAGAAAAGGGAACTACTGTTGACGGCGTTCAGGGAGGCACTTCAACCTGCGTTGATTATCTCAAAAGGCTCGGTGTAAAATACGTGCAGATAATGCCGTTTTATGATTTTGGTTCTGTTGATGAGAGCAAGGATATAAAAAGCCAATATAACTGGGGATACGACCCCGTAAACTATAATTGCCCGGAGGGCTCGTATTCATCAAATCCATATGACGGAAATGTAAGAATCAAGGAATGCAAGCAAATGATTCAGGCGCTTCATAATGCAGGAATAGGTGTCATTATGGACGTAGTTTACAATCATACCTATTCTACAGACTCTGTCTTTCAGAACACCGTTCCGAATTACTATTACAGAATGAATGATGACGGAACATTTTCAAACGGCTCGGGATGCGGCAATGATACGGCGTCGGAGCATAAGATGTTCAGAAAATATATGATCGATTCTGTTACATATTGGGCTGAAGAATATCACATTGACGGCTTCAGATTTGACTTGATGGGGCTTCATGATGTAACCACGATGAATGATATAAGAAAAGCGCTTGATAATCTTTATGAAGACGGCAGCGGCAAAAAGATTCTTATGTATGGCGAAGCATGGGATATGGCTACAAAGTGTGACGAAGGTACGGTTATGGCTAACCAGAAGAATCTTAAACAGCTTGACAGCAGAATCGGAGCATTTGACGACGCTATCCGTGATGCCATAAAGGGAAGTACGTCAGGCGTTGACAAGGGCTTTGTTCAAAGCGGTTCAGGCCGTTCGGCACTTAAAACCGGAATTGCAGGTCAGTCAAACCATACAACAGGCTGGGCGAATGTACCGTCACAGTGCGTGACGTACGCTTCATGCCACGACAATCTCTGTTTGTATGATAAGCTTGTTGATTCGGTTTACGGAAAAGACAAGGAGTATCGCAGGCGTTATGAGGATCTTGTAAGTATGACCAAGCTTTCAGGTGCAATTGTGATTACTTCACAGGGAATTCCGTTTATGCTTTCGGGCGAAGAGTTTGCGCGCAGTAAGGACGGCGACGAGAACTCATATGCTTCAAGCAGAGAAGAGAATATGATTGACTGGAAAAATCTGAATGAATACAGCGATGTTGTGGAATATTACAGAGGTCTTTATAAAATTCGCGAGAACTTTGCGGCATTATCCGACCCTACTGCAATGACTGCAAACAATCTTACATTTCTGAGTGATTTGACAAAGGATGTTCCAGCCGGAGTTTCGGGATATGTTGTGAATAATACTGAAAAAGAAAAGTGGAGCAAAATGTGCCTTATTTTTAACGGCGGAGATAATGCTCAGAATGTAAGCGTAGACGGTGAGTGGATAAAAATTGCCGATGAAGAATCGGCAGGCTTGCGCAATCTCGGAACAGTAAGCGGAAATGTCAAGGTTCAGGCACACTCAGCTGTAATTATGGTAGATAAAAAAAGCTATGAATCAGCTCAGATTACCGACACCGAGGGCGCGGTTGTCATAAGTTATTATGATAATAATTCTCAAGACTTAATAAAAAAGCAAACAATTACAGGTGAAATCGGTACTCAGTATAATGTAGAGGATTTTGCTGATTCGCTCAATTACGATATTAAGGACTCAAGCGGTGACGTTAAAGGTGAGTTTACCGACGGAGTATTACACGCAAAAGTATATGTAGAAGAGTATGACGGAAAGATGTCAAAGGTAACATTCAGATTTGTAGACGATACAAATGATGCTGAGCTTGCCGATTCATATTTGGTCCGCAACAGAGAAGGACAGCAGTATGTAACACCTGAAATACTTTCAATTGAAAATTACAGTCTTGTATTGGATAAGTTGCCTGAAAATGGAGCAGGTAAGGTCGGTAACAGTGATATTACCGTAACCTACAGATATACAAGAGTAACAGACGACACAGACAAAACAGTATGTACCGTAAATGCAATTTATATGGACGATACGGGTAAAATTATTGAGAAAAAAACTCTTACGGGCAAAGAGGGAGAAGAATATTATATGCCTGAAAACGAGTATGAGGATATGTCCCTTATGAAGATTCCGGAAAATTCCGCAGGAACTTTTCAAAAGGGTGAAATAAATGTACTGTTTAACTACTCAACAGAACCGGATCCGCTCAAGGATATTTTAATATATGTTTATATCGGCGCAGGCATTATTTTGGCGCTGTGCATCGTGTCAGTGTTTTATTCAAACATCAGCCGCAGACGCAGGTTTGGTGAAAATATGGATATAGACGAATAAAATTAATTAAGGTAGTTTTTTCCGCTTTGCGGAATAGATTATAGAAATATACAAGGAGGATTATATCTATGAGAACTACAAAGAAATTCATCTCTGCTGTTCTTGCTGTTTGTATGCTTGCATCTACAAGCATTGTTTCAGGATTTGCTGCTGTGTCAGATAATATTCCTGCAGCTGCAGACAGTAATTATTCACGCGCAGCCGAAGCTATCGACAGTGAATACACATACAGCAAAGACGATCTCGGCGCTACATACTCAAAAGAGAACACAGTGTTCAAAGTATGGGCTCCTACAGCAACAGAGGTCAGCGTGAATCTTTATGAAAAAGGTTCAGCCTACGAAGAGGGCGGTGCTGAAAAACTTTCAACAACCGCGCTTGAAAAACTTATGGATGGCGATAAGTGGACGGGTGTATGGACAGTTACCTTAAACGGTGATCTGAAAAACAAATACTACACATACACAGTTACAGCAGCCAACACAACTAACTCAAATACAACTACAAAAGAAACACAGGATGTTTATTCTGTTGCAACAGGTTTAGACGGAAATCGCTCAATGATTTGCGACCTTGACTCTACAGACCCTGAGGGTTGGGCAAATGATGATCACGTTCTTCTTGATAAGTCAACAGAGTCTTCTGTATGGGAGCTCCACATAAAGGACTTCTCATATGACCCTGCATCAGGCGTTTCTGAAAAGAACAGAGGTAAATATCTTGCATTCACAGAAAAAGGAACAACTCTTAACAACGAGGGAAAAATATCAACATGTATCGATTACCTCAAAGAGCTTGGCGTAACAACAGTACAGCTCAATCCGTTCTATGATTATGCTTCTGTAAACGAGTCGGGCGACGACAGTCAGTTCAACTGGGGTTATGATCCTAAGAACTACAATGTTCCCGAAGGTTCATATTCATCAGATCCTTATGACGGAAATGTAAGAATCAAAGAGTGCAAACAAATGATTCAGGCACTTCACGAAGCAGGAATTTCCGTTGTTATGGACGTTGTTTATAACCACACATATGACACAAATTCTTGTTTCCAGGCAACAGTACCTAATTATTACTACAGAATGACATCTTCAGGTAGTTTTTCAAACGGTTCAGGCTGTGGTAATGAGTGTGCTACAGAGCGTGCTATGTACAGAAACTTTGTTATTCAGTCAGTTCTTCACTGGGTAAATGAGTATCACGTTGACGGCTTCCGTTTTGACCTTATGGGTCTTATGGACGTTGAAACAATGAACCTCATCAGAGAAGCACTTGACAAAGTTAGTCCCCAAATTACAATGTGGGGCGAAGGCTGGACAGGAGGAACATCTAACTATCCTTCAAAGACATGCACAGGCGAAACTTTCTATCAGGCAGTTCAGAAAAACGCTTCGAAGCTTAATGAAAGAGTGGCTGTCTTTAATGACGGTATCCGCGATGGCATTAAGGGCAGCGCTATGGGAATTGCTAATGTAGGCTTTATTCAAGGTACTTCAACTGCCTCCCGCAATGTTGCCTATGGTATAAGAGCAAACACATCAGATAAGGGCAGTAACTGGACCGCATCCGCTCCGTCACAGTGCGTAACATATGACGCTTGTCACGATAACGCTACGCTTTATGACCAGATTTTGGGTTCAACGGGACTTGACGATTACGGTGTTCGCAACGCAGAGGCTGTAAAGATGAATAAACTGGCAGGATCAATTATTTACACATCACAAGGTATTTCATTTATGCTTGCCGGTGAAGAAATGGCGCGCAGCAAGGACGGCGATACAAACAGCTACAAGTCAGCCGCTACAGTTAATATGATTAAGTGGCAGAACATTGTTGACTATGCAGATTTAGTTTCCTATTATAAGGGATTAATGAAGATAAAATCAGCGTTTACTCCTCTTACAAGTATGGATAACTCATATGCAGATGCATTCAACTTCACAAGCGGACGTTCATCGTATTCCAATCAGATTGCATTCACAATTACAAATGACCAGCCTGATGAATGGAATAAGATGGCTGTAATTTACAACAGTGCAGATAAAGAAGCTGATGTAACACTTAAAGATACAGAAGTTACTGATTGGGTTGTTATTGCAAACGGTGAAATTGCCGGTCTTGACTCACTCGGAGAGGTTACAGGCTCAACATTTAAAGTACCTGCACGTACAGCATTAATAGCTGTTGATAAGGCAGGATATGAGTCAGCAGGACTTAAATCAGATATGGGTAGAGTTATTGTTGACTATGTTTACGAAGTAAATAAGGAAAAACTTGCTGATTCTGTAGTACTTCAGGGTACAGTAGGCGCAAAATATCAGACAGCTCCAAGCTCAGCCGTTTCTGATACATATGTTGTAAGCAAAGTTGACGGCGCAGAAGCCGGAACATATCCTGAGGGAGAAGTTCATGTAACATATTATTATACGGACTATGTTCCTGAATCTGTTAATAATGCCGACTTTAACGATGACGGTGTAATTAATGTTATGGACGTTACATTAATGCAGAAATATTATGCTTCACTTGAAACATTGCCACAGGAAAAGATTGATATGCTCGACCTGAACTATGACGGTGTGTTGAATATTATTGATGCTTCAATGCTTTCAAAACATATATCAGGAATTTCAATATCAACAGGTACAGTAACAGCTAATTATTACTATACTGATGCAGACGGTACTCAGAAAAAACTTGCAGATTCTGTAACATTCACAGGACGCGTAGGTACAGACTATACAACTAAAGAATTCAAAGTTGTAGGTTATGGTGTTGACCCGTCAAAGTATCCTGAAAAAGTATCTGGCAAGATTCCGTACGATGTTGACCTTGAGGTTAATTACTATTACATTCCTTCAAGCCTTGATATTAAACTTTATGTAAAGCACAGCAGTTCAATTAACTGGGCTCCTTATTTGTGGGTTTGGGGTTCAAACCTCAAGGGCGTCGACTCAGATAACTATACTCAGTCAGGAACATGGCCGGGAGACAAACTTGTTGATTCAGACGGCGACGGCTGGTTTGAGTTCTCGTTCACATACAAGGGTGCAGGTACGTATAATGTCATTGTATCCAACAACGGTAATACTCAGACAATTGACTACAAGGGCTTTGTTGACAACAATATGTGGATAGTAATTGATGACACTAAGATTTCTGGCGGAACATATCTTACATTCTACACAGAAAATCCTGACACTAATCCTAATGCTCCAAAAGCAGAGCAAATAGTAATTGAATAATTAAAATTCAATGCAGAGGGGCTGCCTCACTTTTGTGAGGCAGCCCCATATTTTTTTGTATGTGTAATTTCTTGGTAATGCTCAGGCAAAGAATACTTTTGATTGGTCTAACCTGCCTGCTCGAATTGTGAGCGACATCATGTCGCTTTTTTGCGTAAAAAATACGAAAAATATAAATTTTTGGAAAATTGCGTATTATAATACAATTTTTTAGTTTTTATTGGTATAGATGAAGGAATATGTAAAAATTATGTCTTTGATTTAAAAATGACGCAAAAAATCCTCAAGTAAGATAATTAATTTTCAAGGATTTTTCAGTTTTTCGCCCATAAAATAGTGCAGATTATATTATTTTTTTATGATTTATTTCGATGTTATTGTACAAGTTTTCAAGTTTTTTGCTTCGTTTTTACTTTTTTTGAGGTTATAGTTTGTCATAATATGGTCTGTATTGTTTTATTTTATAGATTGGAGTTGATTATTATCAGAAAACAAAGTAATATTTACAAAAGAAAAAACGGTCGCTGGGAGGGCAGGTATTGTAAAGGATACGGTACCGACGGAAAAATTAAGTATAATTCGATATATGGCAAAACATATACCGAGGTGAAAAACAGAC
>CANQDR010000036.1 GCA_947593615.1 uncultured Clostridia bacterium | reverse complement strand
GATTTTCGCGGTGATAAAACATAAGTATCTTACTTGAGGAAAAATTTTAGCGGTTTTTCAGTTTATTTTATACATATGATCTTATTATGTGATATATTGTAACATAGCGTTCTTGTAATGTCAATAAAATATTATAGATATCAAAAAAGCGACATGATGTCGCTCACAATTCGGTCAGAAATATTCAACAAATTGAAAGGAGCCGCAGAATATTACTACAGCTCCTTTCATCTATACCTATAAAAACTAAAAAAATTGTATTATAATACACAATTTTCCCAAAATTTATATTTTTCATATCTTTTACGCATAAAAAGACACCGCAGAGGGTTCTGCGGTGTCGTAGTATGTAGAAAAAGTATCTTTCTCTTGGTAATATGCATAAATGTGCAAGGTTTAAGGGGAACCCCCGGCGAGGGTTCCCCTCCGAAAAACAGTCCCCCGGACTGTTTTTCGCCCCTCCTGCGCTTTCTAAATCAATTAGTTTCGCAGCCTTTCAGGCTGCGACGGGGGCGCCGCCCCTCGTCCCCGCCGCCTTTTGTAAAAGGCGGGCGAAAACTTTTAGATTTTTTGCTGTTACAAAAAGGTTTATTGACAGTTTACGGTCGGGCAACTAAGGTTTTTAAATTACCAAATCTTTATGCTTGAGCTTTACCGAGTAATTTCCCATACAGCAAAAAAAGACACCGCAGAGACTTCTGCGGCGTCGTAGTTTATTGAATAGTCCCGATTTTGTTATCGGGCATATTTTACTCAATTATTATTATTCATTCTGTAGCACAGCGTCATCAAATTATCGCTGAGATGCACATTTTCAACAAGCGTATCATTATACCTTGCGTTAATATCGTAGTGGCTGAAATTCCAGTAATTTCTTATTCCAAGACTGTACAGCTTGTCAAGAACATTCTCCACGCAAACACGAGGAATACATAAAAAAGCAGTATCAACGTGATTTTGACTGCAAAAATCTTCAAGCTCTGCTTCATCTCTGACGGTAATGTTATTGATCTGCTGACCTATCTTGCGTTCATTATTATCAAAACAGGCTGTCAGCTCAAATCCGAGAGTATCAAAATTCATATGCATTGCAACCGCTTTGCCAAGGTTGCCTGCGCCAATCAAAATTGCCTTGTAATCATTGTTAAGACCGAGAATATTTTTGATTTCGTCTTTCAGCTGACTTACACTGTAGCCATATCCCTGCTGACCGAAACCGCCAAAGCAGTTTAAATCCTGCCTTACCTGAGAAGCAGTAACATTCATAATTTGTGCAAGCTTTGTAGAAGAAATTCTGTCAATGTTTTGTTCGTTAAGCTCTGACAAAAAGCGGTAATATCTTGGCAGTCGCCTGATAACCGACATAGAAATTCTGTTACTTTTTGACATTACTCAATGTGCTCCTTTAAGATGTATTTAAGCAAATCAAAGTGAAGCTGCAAGACGTTCGTTAATTGCCTTGAGGAAATCCTCTGTATTTACTTTAGTTTTATTTTCAAGTGATGAAATAGCATACAGGTCGCCTGTCATAATGCCGTCCTCAATTGTTTTGATGGTTGCAGCTTCAAGCTTGTCTGCAAAATCCATAAGCTGAGGTAGCTTGTCAAATTCTCCGCGCTTTCTGAGTGCGCCCGACCATGCAAATAGAGTTGCAACTGAGTTGGTTGAGGTCTCTTCGCCCTTAAGATATTTGTAATAGTGGCGCTGAACAGTACCGTGTGCAGCCTCATACTCGTAAATTCCGTCGGGAGAAACAAGTACGCTCGTCATCATTGCAAGAGAGCCGAACGCTGTAGCTATCATATCGCTCATAACGTCGCCGTCATAGTTCTTGCATGCCCACATATAACCGCCTTCACTGCGGATAACGCGTGCAACTGCATCGTCAATGAGCGTATAGAAATATTCAATGCCTGCTTCCTCAAACTTGTCTTTGTACTCATTTTCAAAAACTTCGGCAAAAATATCTTTAAATCTGTGGTCGTAAGTTTTGCTGATTGTGTCCTTTGTAGCAAACCATACGTCAATTTTCTGGTCAAGAGCATAATTAAAGCAGGAGCGGGCAAATGAAGAAATGCTCTTGTCGATATTGTGCATGCCCTGAATAACGCCGTCTGATGTAAAATCAAAAATAGTGCTTCTTTCCTCGGTTCCGTCAGGTTTTGTAACGCAAAGCTCAGCTTTGCTGCCGCCTGTTACGCGCATTTCGGTATTTTTGTAAACGTCGCCGTAAGCGTGACGGGCAATGCATATCGGCTTTTTCCATGTGGGAATATACGGCGTAATGCCCTTGACGAGTATCGGGCTTCTGAAAACAGTACCGTCAAGAATGGCACGGATAGTTCCGTTAGGTGATTTCCACATCTTTTTCAAATCATATTCGTCCATTCTTGCAGCATTAGGAGTGATTGTGGCACACTTAACCGCAACACCGTATTTTTTGGTTGCATTTGCGCTGTCAACAGTAACCTGGTCGTCAGTCTTATTTCTGTTTTCAAGTCCGAGGTCATAGTATTCGCTCTTTAAATCAACGTAGGGTAGAATGAGAATATCTTTAATCTGCTGCCAGATCACTCTTGTCATTTCATCTCCGTCCATCTCGACGAGGGGAGTGGTCATTTTAATTTTATCCATTTAGCTGTTCTCCTTTGTATAGTCAAGTAATCCGCCTGCAAGAATAATTGCTCTTGTTCTGTCGGAAAGTTCACAGTTGGCTTTAATTGTGCTGCCTGTAGTTTTATTTACTACAGTTACATTTTCACCTGATGCAATTTCATTTTTTACATTTGGAAGTTCGAGCATATCGCCGAGTTTGATTTTATCATAATCATCGGCGTTAATAAATGTAAGAGGCAGAATACCTGCGTTTATTAGGTTGCTCTTGTGAATACGCGCAAAGCTCTTTACAAGCACGGCTTTAACGCCTAAGAACAGCGGAGCAAGCGCGGCGTGCTCGCGCGACGAACCCTGTCCGTAGTTTTCACCGCCGACAATAATGCTTTTGCCGAGTGTTTTTGCACGCTCAGGAAATTCCTTGTCGCATACGGTAAAGCAGTGTTCGGATATTTTTGGAATATTAGAACGCAGAGGAAGAATTTTTGCGCCTGCCGGCATAATGTGGTCGGTCGTTATGTTGTCGCCGACTTTCAGCGAGCAGGAGGCTTCAATTGTATCTGTAAGAGGACTTGTTTTAGGATAAGATTTGATATTGGGACCTCTTAAAATTTCAACATTGTCCATTTCCTCAACAGGAGCAGGCTCAATAACCATATTGTCGTTAATGAGGAATTTTTCTGGCATTGCAATTTCAGCAGCCTCGCCGAGAACTCTCGGGTCTGTAAATACTCCGTTAATAGCAGATACAGCCGCAGTTTCGGGAGATACAAGATAAATCTGACCGTCAGCAGTACCGCTTCTGCCCTCAAAGTTACGGTTAAATGTTCTAAGGGAGATACCGCTGCTGTTTGGCGACTGACCCATACCTATGCAAGGACCGCACGCGCTTTCAAGAATACGTGCGCCTGCGGCAATCATATCTCCGAGCGCGCCGTTAAGAGCGAGCATATTAAATACCTGCTTGCTTCCCGGAGCAATTGCAAGTGAAACATTGTCGGCAACCTTTTTGCCCTTTAGAATATAGGCAACTCTCATAAGGTCAAGATAGCTTGAGTTTGTGCAAGAGCCTATGCATACCTGATCAATTTTCTGACCCTCAAGCTCTTTAATGGGTTTTACGTTGTCTGGTGAGTGAGGACAAGCCGCAAGCGGCTCAAGCTCGGAGAGATTAATTTCAATAATCTCATCATAAACAGCGTCGTCGTCAGCTTTAAGCTCCGTATAATCTTCTTCACGTCCCTGAGCTTTAAGAAATTCTCTTGTAGTTTCGTCAGACGGGAACACAGAGGTCGTAGCGCCAAGCTCTGCACCCATATTGGTGATTGTGGCACGTTCGGGAACGGTAAGTGTTTTTACGCCGTCGCCGCCGTACTCAACAATTTTGCCTACGCCGCCCTTTACGCTCATAACGCGCAAAACGGCAAGGATAATATCTTTTGCGGAAACCCACGGATTTAATTTGCCCGTAAGGTTTACGCGTACCATTTTCGGCATTGTAATATAATATGCTCCGCCGCCCATTGCAACGGCAACGTCAAGACCTCCTGCGCCTATGGCAAGCATACCTATGCCGCCGCCTGTAGGAGTGTGGCTGTCAGAGCCGATTAATGTTTTGCCCGGCTTGCCGAATCTTTCAAGATGTACCTGATGACAAATGCCGTTGCCCGGTCTTGAAAAGTAAATGCCGTGCTTTTTGCAGACGGATTGAATAAATCTGTGGTCATCAGCATTTTCAAATCCTGTCTGAAGTGTGTTGTGGTCAATGTAAGCAACGCTTTTTTCTGTTTTTACTCTGGGAATACCCATAGCTTCGTATTCTATGTAAGCCATTGTGCCGGTAGCGTCCTGAGTAAGGGTCTGGTCAATTTTAAGACCTATGTCGTTGCCGACTGCCATTTCACCGCATACAAGATGCTCTTTGATGATTTTCTGTGCAATCGTGTATCCCATAATATTACCTCCTGAAAATTTGCATATTATTTTACGGCAGTAAAGCAATAAAATAACTATGTTAATTATATAACAATCTTTAGTTATTGTAAAGAAAAAAATCTGCTTTGACACACAGAATGTTGATTTTTTCATAAAAGAGCATATATAAGGCATATATTAGGAAAAAGTTTCAAAATATGCGGCGGATTATAATAAAAGGTGATGTAAAATATAAATTGAATTTTGTATATGAGGATGGTATAATAAAAAAGTATATAGAAATTAAAAGATGATAAAAAACGAACAGAGGGATTTTATGAGTATAAGAGAAGATTTAAGAAATATCGCAATCATCGCTCACGTTGACCATGGAAAAACTACTTTGGTTGACCAGCTTTTAAGGCAGAGCGGTGTTTTCAGAGCCAATGAAAATGTTGAGGACAGAGTAATGGACTCAAACGATTTGGAGCGAGAAAGAGGAATTACAATTCTCTCAAAACCTACGGCGGTAATGTATAACGGCATAAAAATAAATATCGTTGATACTCCGGGACATGCTGATTTCGGAGGAGAAGTCGAGCGCATTTTGCAGATGGTTGACGGTGTTGTTCTGCTTGTTGACGCATTTGAGGGCTGTATGCCTCAGACAAGATTTGTTCTTAAAAAGGCTCTCGGACTCGGAAAGAAGCCGTTGGTTGTACTCAATAAAATTGACCGTCCCGGCGCGCGCCCCGAGGAAGTTGTTGACGAGGTTTTAGACCTTTTCATAGAGCTCGGCGCAGACGAGGATCAGCTTGAATTTCCCGTAATTTATGCTTCGGCGCGTGACGGATATGCAAGCACAGATTATCATGAGCAGGGTACTGATATGAAACCTCTGTTTGATGCAATTGTCAATGAAATTCCTGCGCCTCAGGGTGATTTGGACGGCGGACTGCAAATTCTTATATCAAATATTGACTCGGATAATTTTGTAGGAAGAATAGGCGTAGGAAGGGTAGAGCGCGGAAGCGTTAAAAACGGACAGGGAGCTGTTTTGTGTCATGCCGACGGCACTACTCAGAATGTTCGTGTTGCAAAGCTCTATCAGTTTGAAGGATTAAAAAGAGTAGAGTGTGAAACTGCACAACTCGGCGATATTATATGTATCAGCGGTATTCAGGACATAAATATCGGAGAAACAATATGTTCCCCCGATTGTATAGAGGCGCTTCCTTTTGTAAAGATCGACGAGCCCACCGTAACTATGAATTTTATCGTAAATAATTCTCCGTTTGCAGGACGTGAGGGAAAATACGTTACCTCAAGAAATCTGCGCGACAGGCTTTTTAAAGAGATAGAAACAAACGTAGCTTTGAGAGTTGAGGAAACCGACAGCGCCGATACATTCAAGGTGTCCGGCAGAGGCGAACTGCATCTTTCTATACTTATTGAAACAATGCGCCGCCAGAATTACGAATTTCAGGTGTCGCGCCCTCAGGTTATTACAAAGACAATAGACGGCAAGCTTCACGAGCCTATGGAATTCCTTATAATTGAAGTTCCTGACGCGTATGTTGGAGCGGTAATGGAGAAACTCGGCTCACGAAAGGCAGAGCTTATAAATATGGGTACGCGCGACGGCGGCGTAACTCACATTGAATTCAGAATTCCATCAAGGGGACTTATGGGATACCGCCCCGAATTCCTTACTGATACAAACGGAAACGGCATCATGAACCATGTTTTTGACGGATATGAGCCTTATAAGGGTGAAATAGTTACACGTCACCAGGGATCTTTAATAGCTTTTGAAACAGGCGAAACCGTCACTTACGGACTTTATGCCGCCCAGGAGCGCGGCAGACTTTTTGTCGGCGCAGGAGTGCCCGTGTATGAGGGTATGATAGTAGGCGCAAGCCCAAAGGCAGAGGACATAACTGTCAACGTATGCAAGAAAAAACATATAACAAATACCCGTGCGTCAGGCTCTGATGACGCTCTTAAACTAACTCCTCCCACTCAGATGTCGCTTGAGCAATGCCTTGAATTCATTGCAGATGACGAGCTTGTGGAGGTTACTCCCGAAAATATACGTATGCGTAAGAGAATACTTTCCAAAGAACAGCGTATGAAGCAGGCATTCCGTAAAAAATGAGTTATGTAATACTTGATTTGGAATGGAACGGCTCATACAGCAGGGAACTGCGTAAATTTATTAATGAAATCATTGAATTCGGCGCAGTAAAAACTGACGATGAGTTTAATATAACCGACACTTTTTCCGTACTCATCTCACCGCAAATCGGCAAAAAGCTTTGTGGAAAGGTAAAAGAGCTTACAAAAATTACTAACGAAGATCTAAAAGATAACGGCATATCTTTTTTAGATGCTGTATCTCAATTTACCGATTTTCTAAATGACGGTGTTTTGCTTACCTGGGGAACTTCTGATATACACGTTCTCATTGAGAATTACAGTTATTATGCTCAAAATAATCGTCTGCCGTTTTTGAGAAAATACTGTGATTTGCAGGCTTATTGCGAAAAATGCCTTGGTTTGCAAAACACTTCAAGTCAGCTCGGACTTTCAGCGTGTGCAGAACTTCTTGGAATTAAATTTGCTCAGAATGAACAGCATCGGGCTTTTGCAGACGCGGAGCTCAGTTTTAAATGTCTTTCTCATTTGATCAGTGAAACTCCTCTTGACAGTTTTATTATGAAAGCAGATTGTGTGTCTTTTTATGACAGAATTATGTTTAAAAATCATTACATAACAAATTTGCAAAGCAGTGAGATCGATAAGGAGCAGATGAAATTTTTATGTGACTGCTGCGGCGAGCAGGCAAAAAGAATGACAAGATGGAGGATTTACAACAAAAGCTTTACGGCTGAATTTTTGTGTAAAAACTGCGGAAGAAATTTTTTGGGCAGGGTGTCCTTCAAAAAGAAATATGATTGTGTATCGGTTAAGAAAAAAATTATTGAAAAAAAACAAAAGGCGACGGAAAACGAATCTTCTTCCAATGCAAAAGTTATGTAAATCTATAAAAAAACAGGTCGGTACGCTTCCGGCCTGTTTTTAATTAATAGTCAAGAATAAGCTTATAAAGATAATATACTAATATTTTGGGAAGTATATATTTGCCGATACTTTTTGTTTTCTTATAATTATCACAAAATAAATATATTATTTCATAATTATTTCAATGTGATTTCATATAATTTTCACTTTTGGAATTTATTATTATTACAACATCAAAAAACAACAGCGAAAGCTGGTTTAATAGGAGGAATCATTATGTCAGATATTTTTGAAAATAATAATGAATACGGAAAAGATAATTTTTCGGACAGCTCATCGGAAAATTCCGACTTTGTCAGTACAGGCTCTACAGGCTCGGCACAGTCGGACGATGATTTGAGAAGTTCAAAAGATAGTACTTCAGCTTCATCTGAGGAAAGCTCATATGAATGGAATTCAAAAAAGGATGAAGGTTTTTCAAACACGGAATATCATTATTCATATGTAAACGGCAACAATGAAAATGCGTCACATAATCCAAATAATTATGAAAACGCTTATTCATCTGAACCGTCAAATAATAATTATAATACTTCAACACAGTACGGCAGCAGTTCAGCCTATAACAATTCATACAGCGGATACAGCGGCCAGAACACATACAACAATTATTCAAATCCGCAGTATTCAAATACCCAATACAATCCTAATTCTGCTTATTCAAATGCACCAAAAGCAAAAAAACAAAAAGTAAAAAAGGCGAAAAAGCCAGCTAAGCCGGTTTCAAGAGGATTTATAGCCGCAATGCTTATTCTTACAATAATCGCTTCTGCGGCATTAGGCTTTGGCGGAGGATACCTTGCAAATAATTTAGATAATTCCTCAAACGGAAGTATAAATATTAATAAGGTATCTGCAAGCAACACCTCAAATAACGGCAAACAATCGACTGGAACTACATCTGAGATAGTAAAGAAAACCGCTGACAGCGTAGTTGAAATTGCGACTGAAAGCGTTGTTACGGGAAATTTTGCACAGCAATATGTTCGTAATGGTGCAGGTTCGGGAGTTATTATATCTGAGGACGGATATATTATCACTAATTACCACGTAATTGAGGGTGCAAACAGTGTTACCGTAACACTCCGCGACGGTCAGACAAGCTACACAGCGGCTGTTATCGGCAGTGACTCAGATAACGATATTGCTCTTTTAAAGGTTGATGCAACAGGTCTTAGTCCTGCAACATTCGGTGACAGTTCATCACTTGCAGTAGGCGATTATGTGGTTGCGATTGGCAATCCTCTGGGAGAGCTCGGCGGAACGGTTACAGACGGAATAATCAGTGCTCTCGCACGCGAAGTAACGATAGAAAACAAGAATATGACTTTGCTCCAGACTAATGCTCAGATAAGTCCCGGCAATTCAGGAGGCGGTCTTTTTAATGCAAGCGGAGAGCTTGTCGGTATTGTAAATGCAAAGGACAGCGCAACTGAAGTTGAGGGTATAGCATTTGCCATTCCGATAAACAATGTGCTTGACATAATAAATGACTTAAAATCCTACGGTTATGTAACAGGCAAAATTGATTTGGGAATGCAGTTTGCCGACATTAACTCAAACGAAACCGCATTCTACTACGGTGTTAATAAAACCGGCTGTTATGTCCTGTCAGTAACAAGAGGTTCAAATGCCGAGCAGGCAGGTTTCAGAACAGGAGATTTGATTACCAAGGTGAAAGGCACTGAGGTTTCTACATCGTCAGATATTAACAAAGCACTTGAGAAATCCAATGTAGGCGATAAAGTAACATTTACAGTTTATCGCAGCGGAAAAACAATTGACCTTGAACTGACTCTTGCAGAGTACGTTCCGTCAAGCGTAACAAACGGACAATCAGCAACAGAACCGGCTCAGGATGATTCTGACGATTCCATCTGGTCACAGATGTTCGGTTGGTAATGTTCTTTTTCATAAATACCTCTCCAAAACAAAAATCCCGGCAATATGTCGGGATTTTTGTTTTATCGTGTTCCTAATGCATTATTTATTTTCTTCCATAAATTTAAGCTGTTTAACAATCATATTGGCGCACATATAAACATTTCCGCCGCCCATAGTAAGGATTAAATCTCCTTCTTTTGCGTTTTTGCATACATAATCCGTAATTTCCTCAAATGTATCAAGGCAAACCGAGTTCGGAACCTTTGCACCCAAGTCCTTAGAATATATATTATAGGTGTTTGTTTCTCTAACGGGGAGTATCTCAGAAATTATTGCAACATCGGGAATTTTAAGAGCCTCGGCAAAATCATCAAGCAGCATAGCTGTTCTTGAAAATGTGTGCGGCTGAAAAACTGCCCATACTTTTTTGAATCCCATATTCATTGCGGCGTTTAGTGTAGCCGTAAGCTCCGTTGGATGATGCGCAAAATCGTCTGCCACGGTAATTCCGTCAGGAGTACCGAGAATTTCAAATCTTCTGTGAACCCCGCCGAACTTATGCAGATTTTCCGAGATTTCGTTCGGCGTAGCACCCAGATAATGAGCTGTAGCCGCAGCGGCGAGCGCGTTGTAGATGTTGTGTTTTCCCGGTACGATCAGTTTAATATTAGTGATCTTTTCGCCCTTGTAAAGCAGATCAAACTGCTCGTGAACACCTTTATCTGCGCTTATGTTGACAGCTCTGTAATCGCAGTTTTCGCCGAAACCAAAACTGATTTTCGGTATTCCAACATCTTTTACAGAATCAAGAGTATTTTTATCATCGCCGTTTATAACAAGCAATCCTGTTGTCTGTTTGGAAAACTTGTTAAATGATTTTTTAATATTGTCAAGATTTTTAAAGTAGTCAAGGTGGTCTGCGTCAATGTTAAGTATAATTGAAATAAACGGGTTAAGCTCAAGGAACGTGTCAACATATTCGCATGCCTCACACACTATAATATCGCTGTTGCCAACATAGCTGTTGCCGCCTATAAACGGCAGCTTTCCGCCGATAATTGCTGACGGATCAAATCCGCTTCCGATAAGTATTTGTGAAAGCATAGCCGTTGTTGTAGTTTTTCCGTGTGTACCAGAAACAGCAATGCTTCTTTTGTATCTTCTTGTAACTACACCCAGCATAACGCTTCTTTCAATGCAGGGAATACCCTGTTCAACTGCGGCTTGGCGTTCGGGATTTGTATCTTTTATTGCGGCTGAATAAACAACAAGCTCTGCACCGCTGATATTTTCGGCTTTATGTCCCATATAAACGGGAATGCCGTAGCTTTTAATTCTGTCAAGAGTATCGCTCTCGTTCATATCAGATCCCGAAAGCTCAAAACCCTCGCTTCTCAAAATTTCTGCCAGCGGACACATACCGCTTCCGCCGATTCCGATAAAATGTATTCTCTTAATATTATTCAAAAGACTGTCGTAGTTCACAATAGTCCACTCCGTTTCATAATTATGTATCTTATATCTTTATTATTATAAAGCTAAAACGGCAAAAAATAAATACCTAATTTAAAATTTAAGCTATATTTTTTAATGTTGCCAAATATTGATAAGAATGATAGAATATATACAGAATATTTTGGTGGTAAAATTATGGGTTTAAATAAAAATCAAATTATAAATTTAACCATAACTTCCGCTTCATCCGAGGGGAGCGGAGTGGGAAAAGCAGACGACGGCACAGCCGTATTTGTTCCGCTTTCCGCAATAGGCGATGAGCTTGAAGTGCGGATACTAAAGGTTAAAAAAAACTATGCCTACGGAAAAATTGAAAGTATAATAACTCCTTCGCCTTCAAGAACTGACCCTGACTGCTCTCATTTTTCAAAGTGCGGAGGATGCGTATGGCGGCATATAAGCTATGATGAGGAATGTAACATTAAGCAGCAGAAAGTCATTGATGCGGTAAAGCGCATAGGCGGAATTAAAAATGCGGTGTTTGTGCCTATAATCCGTTCGGATAAAACTCTCAGATATCGAAACAAGGCGCAGTTTCCGATAGGCAGGGATAAGGACGGCAATATTTTAATCGGATTTTATGCTTTTCACAGTCACAGAATTATTGACTGTGAGGATTGTGTTTTGCAGCCCGAAGTTTTCAAAAAGGTTATGGATATAACTCGTCGGTTTATTAAAGAAACAAATGCCGATGTGTATGATGAAGCTACAGGAAAGGGAAGACTGCGCCACCTGTACATTCGTATAGGAGAGGTTACAGGCGAATTAATGGTTTGCTATGTAGTAAACGGAAACGGACTGAAACAGGAAGACGTGCTTGTAAAAATGCTAAGAGCAGAGCTCCCGATGCTGAAAAGCGTGGTTATTAATTCTAACAGAGAAAAAACAAATGTGATTTTGGGTTCTAAAAACAGGACAGCCTATGGAAAAGGATATATAACCGACGAGCTTTGCGGCTTAAAATTTAAAATATCGCCGTTTTCTTTCTGGCAGGTCAACCGCCGACAGGCAGAGAAGCTGTATAACAAGGCGAAGGAATATGCAGATCTTGATTCCGACGAAATTCTCCTTGATTTATATTGCGGAACGGGTACAATAGGACTGACAATGGCTAAGGACTGTAAAATGCTCGTCGGGGTGGAAATTGTTGAAGACGCAATAAACGACGCGGAAGAAAACGCAAAATTAAATGGAATAGATAATGCCCGATTTATTTGTGCGGATGCACCGAAAGCAGCTGAAAAGCTTAAAAATGAGGGTTTGAAACCCGACGTAATAATCCTTGACCCGCCCAGAAAGGGCTGTGGGGAGGAATTGATAAAAACAATTAATGAAATGTCGCCAAAGCGCGTAGTTTACGTATCGTGCGACCCTGCAACGCTTGCGAGGGATTTAAAGTATTTTTCGGAGCATAATTATTATGTAAAAGAAATTACTCCATGTGATATGTTCAGCCGTACCGCTCACGTTGAAAGCGTATGCCTGATAGAAAGAGAATATTAAAGATAATTAGAATCAAGGAGATAAAAATGAAGTATCACAAGCTTATAGAAAATGCAGCAAACCCAAAGGGCTTTTGGGGCAGACTTATGATTAAATCAATGAATAAAAATCATTCCGAGCTCACCGATTGGGGTCTTTGCCACGTTGAAATAAATAGAAATTACACCATACTTGATATAGGCTGCGGAGGCGGAAAAACCGTGTCCAAGCTGTGTGAAAAAATCGGAAACGGCAAAGTTTATGGAATTGACAACTCAGAGCTGTGTGTAGAAAATTCAAAAAAGCTCAATAATAAAAACGTTATTTGCGGAAAAGCTGTAATTACTCAGGCGTCGGTGTCAAATCTGCCGTTTGATGTTGATAGCTTTGACATTGTCACAGCGGTGGAGACCTATTATTTTTGGCCGGACAAGCTAAATGATTTGAAAGAAATTTACAGAGTATTGAAGTCCGGCGGAAAGATTCTGCTTGTGTTTGAAATGCTTAAAACAGATGATGACCCGTTTAAGTGGGAAAAAGTAGAAAAAATTATCGGAACAAATGCTGTTACAAAAGAGGAAATAAGTGATATTTTGTACAGGGCAGGATATATTAATATACAGACATTTACAAAAAGCGGTACAAGCTGGTTGTGCGCAACAGCCGAAAAATCATAAAGGAGTAATTTATGAAAGCATTGATAACCGGTGCAAGTTCGGGAATAGGAAAGGAAATAGCCAGATATTTAGCCTCTTTAAATTATGATTTAATTATTGTTGCACGCAATATGGAAAAGCTTTATGAGCTTCGTGACGAACTTAATAATGTTAATGTAAGAGTAATTACGCTTGATTTGTCGCGCGAGCAGGACAGCTTGGATTTGTACGAGCATTTAAAGGATGAAAAAATTGATTTTTTGGTCAATAATGCAGGCTTCGGTGCATACGGAAAGTTTTGTGACGTGCCTCTTGAAAAAGAAATAAACCTTATTCATACAAATGTTGTAGCCGTTCATGTTCTGACAAAGCTGTTTTTGCAGGATATGATAAAGCGCAACAGCGGTTATATTCTCAACGTAGGCTCTGCCGCAGGCTTTCTTGCAGGCCCCACATTTTCAAGCTATTATGCCTCTAAAAATTATGTAGTACGCTTGACTGAGGCTATTCACGAAGAACTAAGGCGGGATAAAATCAATGTGGGAGTATCTGCGCTTTGCCCGGGTCCTGTTCAGACAAATTTTAATGATGTTGCCAACGTAAAATTCTGCATAAGAGGGCTTACTCCCGAATTTGTTGCAAGATATGCTGTAGATAAAACCTTTAAGCACAAAATGATAATCACACCGGGTTTTGAAATGAAGATGACAAAATTTTTACAGCATTTTGCAAGCGAGAAAATGCTTACCCGAATTTCGTATAATGTGCAAATGAAAAAGAACGGTTCGTAATTATGTATGACTGATTATTGCACTCAAATGAAAAGGATATAAAAATGAACTTTAAAACATCTGAATGTACTCAGAGCGACTCTGATTATATTTGCGACAGACTTGTTGAATATAATCTTGAGCAAGTTCCGCTCAGACAAAAAATTGAATTTGAAAATCTGAGTAGAAAAATTGTTGATGATGATAATAAAATAATAGGCGGTATTATAGCAAAAATGTATTGCTGGAATGTAGTTTATGTTGACATTCTGTGGGTAGATACCGAATACAGAGGCAAAAGAATTGGCAGTTACCTGCTTGATGAGCTTGAAAAAACAGCAGAACAGAAGGGCGTCACCTTAATTCATCTTGATACATTTGATTTTCAGGCAAAGGATTTTTATTTGAAAAAAGGTTATGAACTTTTTGGAGTTCTTGAGGATTGTCCCGAAGGTCATACAAGATATTATTTGAAAAAATACATTATAAAGAAATTGTAATTAATTTATATTTTTTTATTTGTTTATTAATGCTTTTACCCGAAAACACTAATCAGGAGGTGAATAGATGAAATTCATAAAACGTATGATTGCATTTGTCAAAAGTATAATTGACAGATATGAGCCTATAACAAGCAAGTGCAATCACGATAACATATTTGCAATTGCGGGACAGTCTGCTTTCTTTATTATTTTATCCTCAGTACCGCTTGCAATGTTTATCGTTTCACTGCTACAAAACCTACATATACCTGTTGATTTTTTTGAATTGGCGCTAAGCGGTATTTTTTCGGATTCTATTGTAAATCAGGTTTCATCGTTTTTAAGTAATGTATATGAAAGTGCTGTGGGAATTTCATTTATCACTTTAATTATTACGCTTTGGTCTGCGGCGCAGGGAATCCACGCGCTTACAAACGGACTCAACCGAATTTATAATGCCTATGAAAACAGAAACTGGTTTTTTCTTCGCATCAGAGCAATGTTTTATACGATTGCTTTTTTCGGAATAATACTTGTATCGCTTATTATCATAGTTCTCGGATCTACAATCAACGAATGGCTGTCGACGTATCTTGTTTATGTACCCGATATTATAGCGGTAATTTTTCATTTGCGTTATGTTTTGATATTTTTGTTTCTTACAGTTTTGTTTGCGCTGGTATACCGTAATTTTCCAAATATATCCAGAGAACAGCACAAAGAGTACGGAATAAAATATCAGCTTCCCGGAGCATTTTTATGCACGGTTTCGTGGTATGTTTTATCCTTTGGTATTTCAATTTATGTTGGTGATTTTAACGGATTTTCCGTTTACGGCGGACTTACAAAACTTGCAGTAATAATGGTATGGCTGTATTTTTGTATGGTGTGCCTTATGATTTGTGCAGAAATTAATTACGTTTATCATGATAATATTAAAAATTTCAGCTTAAAATCAACTATAATTAAGCTAAGAAAAAAGACAATAACAAAGAAAAAATAATTATTTTTGCCCGTCAAGTTTTTGTCGGGCATTTCATTTATATTATAAAAATATATTATAAAAATAAAAAATTTTCAATTTTTTGCAACCAAAACAGATTTTTATGCGTATTACTAATAAAGGAGGGGGAAGTAAATGGCAGAAAAGCTGTTTGCACAGCTTACATATGAACAAGCTGTACGCAAATATTCTGACACTGTTACCGGTATCTGTGTTATGCGACTGCAAAATATGGCAGACGCCGAGGACTGTTATCAGAACGTTTTTGTCAAGCTTTACTACAAATCCCCCGAATTTGAAAGCGATGATCATCTCAAAGCATGGCTTATTCGAGTTACAATACGCGAATGTACAAGCTATATGAGGAAAATGCGCAGGCAAATTCCTACCGAAACTTTACATAATGAAAAGATAATGTTTGACGACGACAGCCGTGACATATCGTGGGCGCTCATGAAAACCCCTCCAAAATATCGTGATGTGCTCTATCTTTATTATTGTGAGAAGTACAAGGTGAAAGAAATTGCTCATATCCTCAAAATTAAAGAAAACACCGTAAAATCTTTACTTAAACGTGGCAGAGATATACTTCGGTCTGTTTATGGAGGTGAGAACGTTTGAAAAAACTGAATTTTAATCACCTGAAAAATGTAAAAACACCTGAAAACTGGATAGAAAAAGCAATTAATATTCCACAACAGAATAAAAAACCGATTCCCTTTTACTTCAGACCATATGTTATAGCTTCTGCGGCTTGTTTTGTGTTTTGCTGCGTAGTAAGCTTTATAATTTTTGTTAATTTTAACAACACTGCGCCTGTTCCGGTGATTTCTGCGTCAACAACAGATGTTTCTCAAAGCAGGAATCAGAGCAGTTTCCCCGATATTAACACAGAATTATTTCCATTTGTGCAGGCGACTTCATCGAATAACGGCAGTACTTCTGCTGAAAACGGCTCAGTCGGAGTCAACGGTAATTCTGTGTTGACCAACCCTGACTTCCCAAAAAATTCAGGTAATTCATCATATCCAATAAATGAAAAACACTCTAATTCATTAAATGATACCAAAAATTCATCCACGACAGCTGTTTCGCCAAACAGCACCAATCCTGAAAGCAATAATCAATCAACAACGCGTCCCAACAAAGTGACAGAACCTCCTGAACCCACGGTTATTCCGACTGAGCCTTTTACAGACTATCCTGCGGTAGATCCTACGATAGATAATCCTACAGTGGCATGGAATCCATCAGTAGCAGAAGATCCCAGTACGTCAGGTTATCAGGATATATTTTACGGAGACATTTATTTTATCGCAAAGAAAAACAGTAACTTCAGCAAAAACAGTAACTTGTACTGCCATATCGAATCGCTTACAGGGCTTTCTTACACTGTGAGTCATTCCAACAGAGAACTAGTTTATGATGTTACAAGTTACAATGGCAGCTTTTATGGTGTTTACAATCCATCTGACCGCTCCGTTTACCTTTATAAAGGACAGTATGATATAACGTTCTACGACTCATTTGGCAATTCTGTTAAACGTCGTTTCTATCTTGGAGACGATAACATATATTTTTATGAATAAAGGAGAGAAACCTATGAAAAAGAATTCAATTATGAAAATTACAGGCATTTCATTATGCGCGGCTTTGGTATTTTCAAGCAGTTTTTCGGCAATTGCTGTTAGTAAAAACAGTACAGATAATGCGGTGTATCAAAATGCAGAAGCTTCAAAATCAGATAGTGTTCCTGATTTTTCAATGTACAATCCTACGAGGCTTCCGGAACCGTTGAGTCTTGATGAAGAAACTGTAAATCAGATTAAAGAGGACTATTTAAAGAAAGTAAATGTAAACGGTGAAAATTATACTAAAGAGCAGGTTACAGTTGATTTTTACGGAGGGCTCGGCGATGATCAAGGCATGCTGGTTTTTACCGATGTTGAGGGTATGGACCATCCTGAGATAATATCTTATGACCAGTTGGGCAGATATATATATGTTTACAGTGAAGGCAGAGAGGTAAAGCTGTATAAAAACCATGACTTTTATTCGATAAAAGCATTATATGATAACGGTGAATTTGAAGATTTTCAGTTAAATAATATTGCATTTTTGCTCAACCTTCAGATTCTTCCTGACGGGGACAAAACAAAGACAGATATTGAAAACCTTATGCGTTCTTCATTGACAGTAGGAAATAATTACACCACTGAATCATATGAAGCATATATGAAAGCATATTCATACGCAAATAGTGTAATTGAAGATGCAAATGCAACACAGGAAGAAATAAACAAGGCATATTACGAACTGAAAAATGCAGTATATAATCTTGAATTATGTAATTGGGATAGAGATAAACTTATTTTATGCTATTTTTACGGTGAGGAAATTTTAAATAATTATACTGAATATTTCAGTGAAGAATCAATATATAATTTATGGTTCTGCATGCAGAGTACCCCATTTGCGCTATATTATGCTAAATCTCAGGAAGAGGTTGACAAAGCAGCAAATGACCTTGAAGCAGTTTTAACAAATCTTGAGCAAACCGTTGAAAATCCGGATATTGTTTCATATAATGAAGCAAAGAGAACAAATGAAATTTTAAAAGATTATTTTGCAAAATTATATGATAACGAATCAGATGCATCATACTTTATTGACAATCTTCCGTTATTTAAAGATTTTAACGGTTACAGGCTTGTTTCTGCACATTACAACGGTTATTTTACACAGATTAATTCTATTAGAATGGGAGATTACATTTTAGAGAGTAATAATCTCTATGATCCGTCAGAACTTGCCTGTATGGCAGTTAACAGCCAAACCGGTGAAGTAATTACTCTTGAAGAAGCAATTGAAAGCGGAATTGTTGACCTTGATAAGCTGTTTGAATGTTACGACAATACATATTTTAATTTTAAAATGTATTTGATTGGCGACGCTGATTATGACGGCAGACTTACGGTTAAGGATGCAACATTAATTCAAAAAACCGCAATCGGAATTTTAGAAGAGGATAAAAAAGACCTTAAAAAAGATTCTGCCTATGATTTTAACAAAGACGGCAGAGTGAGCATTATTGATACAACGGATGTTCAAAGAAAATTAGTTTTATAAAAATTAATTTTGATTATTTGAATTAAATCATTGGTTTATCAGTATTTTTATAATTAATTTTTGGATTAAAGGTATGGATTATGATTAAAAAATTGAAATCTTTATTATTGTTTGTCATTATAATATCTTTGAGTGTTTCATCAATGCTTTATGTATCTGCATATGAAAATATTTCTTATTATGTACCTGGAGATGTTGATAATAATAAAACAACAGATATTAGTGACGTTACATTTATTAAAAAATATATAGTAAGCGATACTACTTTATCTGATGAAGCTTTCAAGGCTGCCGATTTTAACGGTGATGGATTTGTTGACGTAAAAGATGCAACAGAAATTCAAAAATACCTCGCTGCTATAACTTATGATTGTTTTGTTTATCCTGATAATGGTTATTTGTCATATGACGGCGGTAGCTTTGAAAACATACCCGAGGAAAATAAAATTAATTTCGAAGAAGTTTTGAATAAACGTAATATAATTTTTACAAATGAACGTGGGCTGAATGGATACTCTGAAATTGCACTTATAAAATCAACTAACGAATTTTATGCGCTGTTTAACGTATATTCTCCTGAATTTGATGATAAGTTTTTCAGTAAATCTGCTTTGGTAGTATGGCTTGCGACTGATGCAAGTTGGGATTATTATAGAAAAATCACTTCAGTCGGTGTAAAAGATAATGCACTGCTCTTAGAAGGCGAGACAGAATTAACTAATGCTGTTTCACCAATGCCTGCATTTTGGCACTTGTTTTACAAGGTAAATAAAGCTGATGTGATCGGCACAGATAGGATTCTGTTTAACGGCAAAACCATCTATAAAACAGTCGATTAGTATAATGATAACAAAATAGTTAATTGATTCATTTTTTTCTCCGTTTCGGTGATAATAATATTATAGAAACGGAGGTTTTATTATGAGCAAATCAAAAATTTTCAGACGTATAGTTTCTTTTGTTATAGCCTTATCAATGATGATTACGTTAATAAATTTCAGCACTATTTCTGTTTGTGCATTTGATACCGACTATATAAACGAAGATGGAATGGATCTCGGTTACAGCATAATAAACGGATATTCAAAGCTCAGCGTAAAAAAAGGTTACACCACCTTTGAAAAATCTGCTGTTTACAGCGGCCTTGACATTTCAAGTCCGTATATTATCGCTGTTGCGGGATTATTTTACATTACAAACGGAGTTGATCTCGACAAGGTATTTACCGACAATACCTATGCGATAAGCACCATATCAAAGCTTAATTCGTTTTTATCTGCAATGGGAGTAAAAAACGAGCGTGCAAAAGCTTTAAAGACTGAGCTGGAAAAGTCTGATGCAAAAATCACATCGTCATTTGACACAGCGGGAATTTTCATTATTGAAACCGACAGCGACTATGCGCTCAATCTTATGAATAACGAAGATGTTGATTTTGTGCTTGCAGGCGGAGAAGTGCCGAAGTCAATGAAAGACTTAAATTTTGACGGTAAATCAGATTACAGCGACAGCTTGTTAATTCAGCAGTATCTCGCTAAAATTTTGAAATTTGATGACAGGGACGAGGACGCTTATATTCAATTTGCCTGCGATATAAACCAAGACAAGGAAATCAACATTCTTGATGCTTCATATTTGCAAAAATAATTTAATTTACTTTTAAAAATCTGAGAAATACAGGCTGTATCACATAATTTGCGATACAGCCTGTAAAATTATAAAAATACTGTTCTTATCAGTTGATAAGATGAATAAGAATTATAATTATGAAACTCCCAATCAAAATATATGTCTTGACATTTTAATATTATAGGTATAATATACTTATAGTTTGATATAAAACAGTTTTATATAAAATAGTTTAATATTCAACAATTTACTGCAAAATAGTTGCGGAGGTGATTTTATGTGCGAAGACCCCGACTTGAAAATTTATTCAATCGGTCATGAGATAAAGGCAATCAATCATGTAATGCAGAGAAAAATGCTTGCGTCTGCCACAGATAAGGGAGTCGACAAAATCACGGTTATGCACGGATGGATAATCGGCTATCTTTTTGAAAACAAAGATAAGGATGTTTATCAAAAGGATATTGAAAGCAAATTTGCCATTTCGCGGTCGACGGTGACGAATATATTAAAGCTTATGGAAAAGAAAGGATATATAAGACGAATTTCTGTTGAAAGCGACGCAAGGCTGAAAAAGCTGATTCTCACGGACAAAGGAGCTGAAATCAATTCTGTTCTCAGACAGACGATAGCAGACAATGAAACACGTTTTAACAGCGTGCTGACAGACGAAGAGCGAAAAACGTTTATCTATTTGGTTCGAAAGCTAAGAAAAGGGCTTGAAAACGGATGATTTATATTGGAAGGAGTAATATGATGATAAAAACTTTAGGCAGGCACATAAAAGGCTATGTAAGAGAATCGATCATGACGCCGCTTTTTATGATACTTGAAGTTATAATGGAAACAATAATACCGTTGCTTATGGCGTCAATTATAGATGACGGCATAAATAAGGGAGATATGGAGCACATAATTACAACAGGTTTATGGATGCTTTTATGTGCGCTTGTCGGGTTGTTTTCAGGAATAATGGGAGGCGTTTACGGCGCCAAGGCGTCGGCAGGCTTTGCGCGCAACCTGAGATTTGCGATGTTTACAAATATACAGACATTTTCATTTGCGAATATTGACAAATACTCGACCGCAGGTCTTGTAACGCGAATGACTACCGATGTAACAAATCTGCAAAACTCATATCAGATGATATTAAGAATGTGTTTCCGTGCGCCGTTCAGTCTAATATGTGCAATGGTAATGGCATTTTTAATCAACGCAAAGCTTGCGTGCGTGTATCTTTTTGCAATAATTCTGCTTTCGGTTGTACTGTTATTTCTTATGAAATCCACCTATAAGTATTTTAATCAGGTTTTTGAAAAATATGATGAACTTAACGCGAGCGTGCAGGAAAATGTATCATCAATCAGAGTAGTAAAAGCATTCGTAAGAGAGGAACACGAGGTTAAAAAATTCAACAGGGCGGCAAACAATCTTTACAAGCTCTTTGTAAAGGCCGAGAATGCAATGGTATCGGTATCGCCGATAATGATGTTTACGGTTTATGGCTCAATCATAGCAATAAGCTGGATGGGAGCAAATATGATAGTAAACAACGAGTTTACAACAGGCGAGCTTACCAGTATGCTTACCTATTGTATGAATATACTTATGAGCCTGCTTATGGTGGCAATGGTATTTGTAATGATAACAATGAGCCTTGCCAGCGCAAAACGTGTTTCAGGGGTACTTAACGAGAAATCAAACCTGACAAATCCGCAGAATCCTGACTACAGAGTTTCAGACGGAAGCATTGATTTTGAAAACGTAACATTCAGTTACAATGCAAGCGGAGAAAAGCCTGTTCTGAAAAATATTGACATTTCAATAAAATCTGGAGAAACCATTGGCATTATCGGAGGTACGGGAAGCTCCAAAACAAGCCTTATAAATCTAATAGGCAGACTTTACGACGTTACGGAAGGCACAGTCAAGGTAGGCGGAAAGGATGTCCGCTCCTACGACCTTGAAACCCTGAGAGATGAAGTTTCCGTGGTGATCCAGTCAAATGTGCTGTTCAGCGGAACAATACTTGATAATCTCAGATGGGGCAACGAAAACGCGACTGAAGAGGAATGTGTAAAAGCCTGCAAACTTGCGTGCGCAGATGATTTTATACAGTCGTTTCCCGACAAATATAATACTTACATTGAGCAGGGCGGTACAAACGTATCGGGCGGACAGAAGCAAAGGCTTTGCATAGCAAGGGCATTGCTCAAAAAGCCGAAAATACTGATTCTTGATGACTCAACAAGCGCAGTAGATACGGCAACAGACTCAAAAATACGCAAATCGTTCAGAGATGAAATACCCGATACAACAAAAATTATAATTTCTCAGCGTATTTCAAGCGTTGAAAGCGCAGACAGAATCATCGTAATGGATGACGGCGAGATAAGTGCCGTTGGAACTCATGAACAGCTTCTTGAATCAAGTCCGATTTACAGTGAAATATATACTGCTCAAACCGGCGGAAGCGGAGATTTTGACGAGAAAGGAGAGATGTAACAATGAGAGGACCTGCCGGAAGAAGAAATTTTCAAAAAAGGCCGAAGGTAGAAAATCCGGGAAAGACCCTTAGACGGCTCTTAAAAATCACATTCGGCAATCATAAGCTGCAAATTATAGCTGTGTTTATTTGCATAATAATCAGCGTACTTGCAAACGTACAGGGAACATTGTTCATCCAGAATCTGATAGATGATTATATAACTCCTTTGCTCGGAACACAAAACCCTGATTTTACACCTCTTTTGCTTGCAATAGCCAGAGTTGCGTTCTTTTATCTTATCGGAGCGGCGGCAACCTACACATATTCCAGAATAATGGTATATGTAACTCAGGGTATTATGCGTGATTTAAGGTGCGATATTTTCTCGCATATGGAAAGTCTGCCAATTAAGTATTTTGATACTCACGCCCACGGCGACATAATGAGCGTATATACAAACGATGTCGATACACTTCGTCAGATGATAAGCCAGAGTCTGCCGCAGATTTTTTCAAGCATAATAACTATCGTTGCGGTGATCGTAAGTATGGTAAGTCTTAGCATACCTCTTACATTTCTCACCTTGGTAATGGTAGGAGTAATGCTCTTGGTAACGCAGAAGCTTGCGTCTAAAAGCGGAAAATATTTTCTTGCTCAGCAGACTGATTTAGGAAAAGAAAACGGCTATATAGAAGAGATGATGAACGGGCAGAAGGTAGTCAAGGTATTTAACCATGAAAAGAAAAGCATTGAGGAATTCACGGAACTCAATGATAAGCTCTTTGACAGCGCATATAATGCAAACAGGTTTGCAAACATAATTATGCCGATTAATGCACAGCTTGGAAATGTAAGCTATGTATTCTGTGCGATCCTCGGAGGCATACTTGCATTAAACGGATTTGCAGGATTTACAATCGGAAAGCTTGTCAGCTTTTTGACATTTAATAAAAGCTTCAGCCAGCCGATAAATCAGGTAAGCCAGCAGTTCAACAGCATAGTAATGGCCCTTGCCGGAGCAGAGCGCATATTTAAGCTGCTTGATGAAACGAGCGAAGAAGACAACGGATATGTAACGCTTGTAAATGTGACAAGTGAAAACGGACAGCTGAAAGAAACAGAAGCACGCACAGGACTTTGGGCGTGGAAGCATGTTCATCAGGCAACTGGAGAAGTTGAGTATAAAGAGCTTAAAGGCGCAATTGTAATGGATGATGTGGATTTTGGATATACCGATGAAAAGATAGTGCTGCACAATGTGGATTTGTACGCAAATCCTGGTCAGAAAATCGCCTTTGTAGGCTCCACGGGAGCAGGCAAAACCACCATAACTAATCTTATAAACCGTTTTTACGATATTCAGGACGGAAAAATAAGATACGACGGCATAAACGTTAATAAAATCAAAAAGTCCGATTTAAGGCGTTCTCTCGGAATTGTTTTGCAGGATACGCATTTATTTACGGATACGGTTATGGAAAATATCAGATACGGACGTCTTGACGCTACCGATGAAGAGGTTATTGCGGCGGCAAAGCTTGCAAATGCAGACAGCTTTATACGCAGACTGCCTGACGGATACAACACAATGCTGAAAGGTGACGGAGGAAATCTCAGCCAGGGACAGCGGCAGATGCTTGCAATAGCGCGTGCTGCGGTAGCAGATCCGCCTGCGCTTATACTTGACGAGGCTACAAGCTCAATTGATACCAGAACAGAAAAGATCGTTCAGGACAGTATGGATAAGCTGATGCATGGCAGAACAACCTTTGTAATTGCCCACCGACTTTCAACGGTAAAGAATTCCGACTGCATTATGGTGCTTGAAAATGGCAGAATAATTGAGCGCGGAACTCACGAGCAGTTAATAGAACAAAAGGGAAAATATTATCAGCTCTATACGGGTAAAACAGCATAAAAATCTAAGACACCGCAGAAAATACTGCGGTGTCTTTTTTGCTGTATGGGGAATTAGCCGGTAAAACTCGGGCAAAAAGGTTTCTAATTTTTCGAACTTTTCTGCTCAATTGTGAGCGACATCATGTCGCTTTTTTGCGTAAAAGATATGAAAAATAAAAATTTTTGGAAAATTGCGTATTATAATACAATTTTTTTAGTTTTTTAGGTATAGATGAAGGAATATATAAAAATTATGTCTTTGATTTATAAATGACGCAAAAAATCCTCAAGTAAGCTAATTAATTTTCAAGGATTTTTCAGTTTTTCGTCCATAAAATAGTGCAGATTATATTATTTTTTATGATTTATTTGAATGTTATTGTACAAGTTTTCAAGTTTTTTGCTTTGTTTTTACTTTTTTTGAGGTTATAGTTTGTCATAATATGGTCTGTATTGTTTTATTTTATAGATTGGAGTTGATTATTATCAGAAAACAAAGTAATATTTACAAAAGAAAAAACGGTCGCTGGGAGGGCAGGTATTTTAAAGGATACGGTGCCGACGGCAAAAGAAAGTATAATTCGATATATGGCAAA
>CANQDR010000035.1 GCA_947593615.1 uncultured Clostridia bacterium | reverse complement strand
GTAAACTGCTTGCAGTTTTCCTCAATTCCACGGTTCACTCTCATTTTTTTGTAACACATCTATTGTAATCCTACAAAGTTTAAATACACAATTATAGTATGCATATTGACAAAAAAGCCATAAATATGTTATTATACGATTGCCTATAAATGCCAGATTAATGTAAAATGTATTGATATATAAACGGAGGCTTATGATGAACACTGCGATTATTCTTGCAGGCGGAGTCGGAAGCAGAATGGGTGCTGACCGACCGAAACAGTTCTTAATGGTTCAGGGCAAACCTATAATTTCGTATTGCTTTGATATTTTTCAAAATCATATAGAGATTGATAAAATTGTAGTTGTGGTAAGTGAAGAATGGCAGGGCTTTGTTAAAGAATACGCACATCAATACGGCATCTCCAAAATATGCGGATATGCACCTGCCGGTAAAACTCGACAACACTCCATATATAACGGCTTAAAGTGTATTGAAAAAAATGCGCCTGATACCGACATAGTTATTGTGCACGACGCTGCACGTCCGTTGGTTTCAGATCAAATTATTTCCGACTGCATAAGCGGTGCAACTGAATATGACGGCGCAATGCCTGTAATTTCTGTCAAAGATACCGTCTATCAGAGCAAAGACGGACACAAAATCGGCTGTTTGTTAAAACGCTCGGAACTTTTTGCAGGACAGGCTCCCGAAAGTTTTAAGTTTAAGAAGTATTTGCAGATTCATAACGAAGTTTCTGATGAAGAAATCGGTCTTACGGCAGGCAGCAGTGAAATCGCTTACCGTCACGGTATGGATGTATGTATGGTAAAAGGCAGCGAAAGAAATCTAAAAATTACTACTGTTGAGGATCTTGAAACTTTTGAATCAATTTTGAAAGGCGTGAATTAATTTGGATACTATGAAAGCAAGAGTATTAAAAGCTGTCGGCAATCTTGATTACTGCGATTATCCCGTACCGCAGATTAAATCGGGAGAAGTGCTTTTCAAAGTCAGAGCATGCGGTATCTGCGGTTCTGATATACCAAGAATATTTGTAAACGGAACATATCATTTTCCTACTATTCCGGGTCATGAGTTTTCCGGTGAAGTGGTTGCGGTTGCAGATGAAGAAAATAAAAATCTTGTAGGAATGAGAGCTACGGTTTTTCCGCTTATACCATGCAAAACCTGTGAGAGCTGCAACAAGGGAAGCTATGAAATGTGCAAAAGCTATGATTATCTCGGCTCAAGAAGCGACGGTGCTTTTGCCGAGTATGTAAGAGTTCCGGTCTGGAATCTCGTTCCTATTCCTGACTCGCTTTCATTTGAGGCCGCTGCAATGACTGAGCCCTGTGCAGTCGGACTTCACGCATTAAGACGCGCTCAAATTGAAATCGGCGATGTTGTTGTAATTTACGGACCTGGCACAATCGGTATGCTTATTGCCCAATGGGCAAGGGCATGGGGCGCAAAAGTTCTTCTTGTAGGTACCGATATTAACAATTGGAATTTTATCGAAAGTCTTGGATTTTATGATTATTGCAATTCTTCTCACGAAGACCCGATTGAATGGGTAAAAAAAATGACAAACGGAATCGGTGCAGATATAGCTGTTGAGGCTGTGGGTGTTCCTGTGACAGCGTGCAATTGTCTTGAGTCTGTTGCGGCAGGCGGCAAAGTTCTGTTTGTAGGAAATCCTCACGGCGATTTTACTTTCCCTCAGAATACTTACTGGCAAATTCTCAGAAAACAGCTGACTATTTTCGGCACATGGAATTCAAGCTACAGCGATACACATAAAAGCGACTGGAATCTTGTTGTAGATGCTATGGCTAACGGAAAAATTGATGCTGAAAAGCTGATTACTCATAAATTTGACTTTAAAACGATGGATAAAGGCCTTGAAATTATGAAGAATAATACGGAGTTCTTTGCTAAAATAATGGTTGTCAACGAAGACTAAAAGGTGTTTGATATGAGAGGTATGCTTTCACCGTCACTTATGTGTGCGGATATGCTGAATTTACAGTCTGAAATTACTGCTCTTGATAATCTCGGCGTAGATTATTTACATCTTGATTTTATGGACGGAAAGTTTGTTCCGAATATAACTCTTGATGCCTCATTGATAAAGTCCGTTAAATCCGTGCTTAAAAATATGAAAAGAGATATTCATATAATGGCTTTTGAGCCGCAAAATTATTTTGACAGAATGGACATAGGCTCGGGTGATATAGTATCTGTTCACTTTGAGGCTTGTAAGAATGTAGATGATGTTTTATCTGAAATACGTTCACGAGGAGCAAGTCCTTTTATTGCGATAAGTCCCGACACACCTGCAAGTGTTATTTGCAATTATCTTGACAAAATTGACGGTGTGCTTGTAATGACTGTTTATCCGGGGTTTGCTGGGCAGCCTATTGCTGAGGGCAGTTTTGAAAAAATTTCGGAAGTCAGAAAAATCATTGATAATTCAAATCAAGATATTATCCTTGAGGTTGACGGTCACGTCAGCTGGGATTTATGTAAAAAAATGCGTGAAAGCGGCGCGGATTTGTTCGTAGCAGGTTCTTCTTCTGTTTATTCAAAGGGTATGAAAATTGAAGAAGCTGTTGAAAAAATGATGAAGTTGATTAAATAATTCGGGGTGTATTTATTGGAATATAAAATAAATGTTAAGGAGCTTATAATTTGCGACCGTAAAATGGTTCTGACTATAATGGGTGAAGTGGCGGATAAATCAATTAATTCTCATTTTTTATCAAAACCAAAAATCATATTATATTTTAATGATGGCACAGAGGACAGACGTATTCCGTTTGTCCTTTCTAATGTAACATATGTTGACGGTAAATGCTTTTTCTCCGGAAAATATACTTACAGACTTGACCTGCTTTTCTGGAATACAAGAAACGACTGCCTGCCGTTTGAAATGTATCTTAATTTTAGTTTTGCCGATTATTATGAGGAGAAAATACCTGTTGATTTAACTCCTGAATATTTTGAGACAGATGACAAATGCTACGGTTACACATATGAAGGCAATCATTTCAGATTTTTACCTAATAAGAAAAAAATAATTCATACACCGTTTTCACGTTTTATAATTAATTTTTTGGATTTTTGGATAAGGTTTATTGAATATATTTTTGCCATTATTATGCTTCCGCTTTTTATTGTTGACGGTTTATTAAGGCTTACGGATATTAAGCGTATGCCTGCGCGTTTTAATGATGAAAGCGTATTAAAGCGATTTTTTGCTTTTGTTTTCTGGAGATTTTCTCAGGTCGCCACATACAAGGTAGCTTTGTGGACTGTAAAAAGATTTATTTTTAAACAATGCTACGGATTTTATAACATGTATAAAATTCAGTCCAATAAAATTACTTTTATTTCTTTAAGACGTGATGATATTTCAGGCAACTTTGCTTTTGTATATAACCGTTTAAAAAATGATAAAAGTCTTGATATAAACTTTATATTAAGTGACCATACAATTTCTGATATGACTTTTAAAGAAATAAGGACCTTTACAAAAGCATGCGCGACAAGTAAAGTCGTAATTCTTGATGAATTTACTCCTCAGATACACTATATTAATTTAAGACCTCAAACAAAGCTTATTCAGCTTTGGCACGCGTGCGGTGCTTTTAAGACTTTTGGGTTTACTCGCCTTTCAAAGCCGCAGGGTTCTCCGCAGCCTACCAGAAACCACAGGAGCTATGATTATGTTACGGTAAGCTCCGCATATTGCAAAAAATGCCACTCCGAGGGATTTGGTATTCCTACCGACAATGTTGTCGCAACCGGTATTCCGCGAACGGATGTATTCTTTGATGATGAGTATAAAAAGAATGCAAAAGAAAAATTTTTTGCCGCTCATCCCGAATTTAAGGGCAAAAAAATCATCCTTTTTGCACCTACGTTCAGAGGAATGGTAAAAGAAACAGCTTTTTATCCTACGGAAATGTTTGACCTTAATGAGGTGTGTTCAAAACTTCCCGAAGACTATGTGTTTATCGTAAAGCATCATCCGTTTGTAAAGGATGAGCAGCCGATACCTGAAAAGTATAAACATAGAATAATTGATTTGTCTGAAGATACAGAACTGAATGATTTGTTGTTTGTAACAGATGTAATCATAACCGATTACTCATCACTTGTTTTTGAGGCTTCTCTGCTTGATATTCCGATGATATTCTATGTATTCGATCTTGAAAAATATATTAATGAACGCGATTTTTATTTTGATTTTAAGCTTTATGCACCCGGCAAGATTGTATATTCTCAGGAACAGCTTATTGATGTAATAAATAAAGAGGATTACTGTACCGAGAAGATAAAACCGTTTGCAGATATGTTCTTTGATTATCGCGACGGAAAATCTACCGAGCGTGTTGTAAATTTAATTTATGATAATTTAAAATAATGCTTGACAACAGTAAATAATTGTATTATAATTTTTTACGAAAATAAAGCAAAGCAGAAATGCTTTCACCTGTGGGGTTCCGTCTGCACGGGTCAATACCTTTGTTTATTGTGTATTGTTTGCGGACGGAGTATTTCTGTCCGCATTATTTATTATTTTAAAGTACTTGGGAGGTGCTTAACCATCGGCAAGAAAGATAATATTCAGATTAATGAAGAAATCCATGACTCAGAGCTGAGAGTAATCAGTTCTGATGGCCAGCAGCTTGGTATTATGTCGGCTAAGGAAGCTCTGAATTTGGCTGAGCAGAGAAACCTTGATTTGGTAAAAATAGCTCCGCAGAGCAAGCCGCCCGTATGTAAGATTATGGATTACGGCAAATATCGATTTGAGCAGGCTAAGAGAGAAAAAGAAGCAAGAAAAAATCAGCATACTGTTGATATTAAAGAAGTGCGTTTGTCACTGAATATTGACACTCATGATTTTAATACTAAGCTTAATAATGCTCTTAAATTCATTAAACACGGCGACAAAGTCAAAGTGTCAATTCGTTTTCGCGGACGTGAAATGGGACATCCCGAAATTGGTCTGGATACTATGAACCGATTTGCTGATGCTTGCAGCGAAACAGCAGTTATTGAAAAGCCTGCAAAACTTGAAGGCCGCAATATGCTTATGTTTCTTGCGCCAAAGTCTAATAAGTAATTAAACAAGGGAGGATTATATCTATGCCTAAAATTAAAACACACAGCGGTGCCAAAAAACGTTTTAAACTTTCTAAAAACGGTAAAGTTATCCGTGCTCACGCTAACAAAAGTCATATCCTGAACAAGAAAACAAGAAAGCGTAAAAGAGGTTTACGCCAGACAGCAGTAGCTGATAAGACAAATACAGCTCAGGTAAAGCGTTTAATTCCTTATAAATAATTAATCGCTGACATTTAATTAAATTACAATCGGAGGTAACATATAATGGCACGTGTAAAAGGTGCGATGATGACTCGCAAAAGAAGAAAAAAGACATTAAAGCTTGCCAAGGGATACTGGGGTTCAAAATCCAGACACTTCAAAATGGCTAAACAGGCTGTTATGAAGTCAGGCAACTATGCGTATATCGGTCGTAAGCAGAGAAAGAGAGATTTCCGTCGTCTTTGGATTACTCGTATTTCAGCCGCCTGCAAATCAAACGGCACAAACTATTCAACATTTATGAACGGTCTTAAAAAAGCAGGCATTACATTAAACCGTAAAATGCTTTCTGAAATTGCTATTTCAGATCCTGCTGCTTTCACTTCACTTGTTGAACAGGCTAAAAACGCTTAATTAAAATTTTTGTAATTGCGTTTGGGAAATCCCAAACGCATTTGCTGTTTTAGGGAGATAGCTATGCTTATTCTTACAAGCAAAGATAACGGCAATATCAAAAATGCCGTTAAACTCAGGAAAAGTGCAAAATTCAGACGTGAATGCAAGATGTTTATAGCCGAAGGACTAAGAGTTTGCTATGACGCTATGCTTAGCAACGCAGTTATAGATACGCTTTTTGTAACTGAAAAGGCAATGAACAAGCACAACAATGAATTTTTGAAAATATCGGAATACTCTGAAAAATCTTTTGTAGTTTCACCTGAATTGTTTTCACTGATAAGCGATACCGACAATCCCCAGGGATTTCTTTGTGTAATAAAAGCACTTGACAAAACGAACCAGTTTGATACAATAAAAAATAGCGGAAAATTTCTTGCGCTCGATAATGTACAGGATCCGAATAATCTTGGAACTATTTTGCGTACAGCTGAAGCCTTTGGCATAAATGGTATAATTATGTCAAAGGACTGTTGCGATATATACAGTCCAAAGGTTGTAAGGGGCAGTATGGGCGCTGTATTCAGAATTCCTTTTACTATATGCGAAAGTATAGCCGATTTTCTGTCCGCTAATCCTGAGCTTAATTCATATGCGGCAGTTGTAAGCGGTGACGCGAAAGATATCAAAGAGACTGTTTTTAACGAGCCGTGCGTAGTTGTTGTAGGAAATGAGGGCAATGGATTAAAAGAAGAAACAATTTCCGCCTGCAAAACAAAAATTACAATTCCGATGAACGGCAAAGCAGAGTCGCTCAACGCTTCCGTTGCAGCGTCAATAATTATTTGGGAAATGATAAAATGATTTCATCAAACGCAAAGCTATGGATCTGGATAACTCTGGCACTCGGTTATAACACGCCAAAGGCAAAGAAAATATTTGAGCGGTTTACGGATATTACAAAGTTTTATTCCGGCGGTGAAAAATCGTGGAGATCCTGCGAATTTTTATCACCAAACGATATTGATAAGCTGAATAAATGCAACACTACTGAATCAGAGCGCATTATCAATAGATGTAAAGAGCTTGGGTATTCCATAATTTGTATAGACGATGAAAACTATCCCGAATGTCTTTATAATATTGATTCTCCGCCTGCATTAATTTATGTAAACGGTACTTTGCCTGATATGGATAATCGTTTGACTATCGGAATAGTAGGAACAAGACGTGCTAAGGAATACGGGCTTAATAATTCTTACAAATTTGCCTATGCTTTAGCAAAATACGGCGTTACCATAGTAAGCGGAGGGGCACTTGGAGTAGATTGTGCTTCTCACAGAGGCGCACTAAAAGCAGACGGAGTGACCGTTTGTGTAAGAGGGTGCGGAATTAACTGCCGATATCTTAATGAAAATTCAAAAATGCGTCAAGATATTACTAAGAGAGGGGCAGTGATTTCTGAATATCCTCCTGATGAAACGCCAAGAGGCTATTATTTCCCTGCCCGCAACAGAATTATTTCCGCCTTGTCAGACGGCGTGCTTATAATAGAAGCAGGCGCGAAAAGCGGTTCGCTGATAACTGCTGATTTGGCCATTGACCAGGGAAAAGAGGTTTTTGCGCTTGTTGGAAACAACAGTCCTCAGAACGAAGGCTCTAATGAAAGAATTAAAGAGGGTACGGCAATTCCGGTTACAGATTTTTTAGATATTCTGACGGCATTTGATAATTTATACGCAACAGATGAAAAGGTTGATTTCAACAATATTTCTCTTGAGGACATTGAAGCAATTCCTGTAAAAGGAAAAAGTCCTTTCAGGAATAAAGCAAAGACAAATAACAATATTAATAAAAAGAAAATATTTTTCAACAAATCAAAAACAGAAACAAAACATAAGAAAAATTTAAAATTGAACACTACAGCTCAAAAAGTATATGAATATATATCAAATGAGCCTGTTCACATAGATAAAATTTCAAGTGACCTGCAAATTCCTGTATTTAAAGTTCTCAGTGCTATATCTGAGCTTGAGATGAATAATCTAATTACAGCATTGCAGGGAAGAAGATATATACTTAAATAATCGGAGGTTTAAATGTCAGATTTGGTAATTGTGGAGTCACCCGCAAAAGCTAAAACAATAAAAAAATATCTCGGAAGCAATTATGAAGTAGTGGCCTCAATGGGACATGTTCGTGATTTGCCAAAAGCGAGATTGAGCGTTGATATAAAAAACAATTTTGCACCTAAATATGAAATTATAAAAGGTAAAGAAAAGCTTGTAAATGAATTAAAGTCAATGGCTGAAAAAAGTGACAATATTTATCTTGCTACCGACCCCGACCGTGAGGGAGAAGCAATTTCGTGGCATCTTGCATATATTCTCGGACTTCCCGATGATTACTGCAAGCGTGTTGAGTTTAATGAGATTACAAAAACAGGCGTTACAAACGGTATGAATAATCCCCGTTCAATTAATATAGATTTGGTAAATGCTCAGCAGGCAAGACGTATTCTTGACAGACTTGTCGGCTATAAGCTGAGTCCTTTCATTTCGCAAAAAATCAGACGAGGACTTTCCGCCGGTCGTGTGCAGTCGGTTGCCGTAAGGATTATTGTTGACAGAGAAGAAGAAATAAGAAAATTTAAGCCTGAAGAATATTGGACTGTTGATGCAAAATTCATTCCTAAGGGCAGTAGAAAATCATTTTCCGCTAGCCTTTATTCCGATGCAAACGGAAAAATAAAAATATCTAATCAGGAACAGGCCGATAAGATTGAAGCTGACCTTAAAGAAGCTGACTATGTAATTACTAAGGTAAAACACGGCACGCGAAAAAAATCTCCTGCTCCGCCGTTTATTACTTCAACATTACAGCAGGAGGCTTCAAGAAAACTAGGATTCCAGTCGAGAAGAACCATGAAAGTGGCTCAGGAGCTGTATGAAGGTGTTGATATCCAGGGAATGGGCGCAACCGGTCTTATAACATATATGAGAACTGACTCGCTCAGAATAAGCAATGTTGCCATAGAAGAGGTAACACAGTTTATCGGCTCTGAATACGGCATTGAGTATTTGCCGCCAAAGCCAAGGTTTTTTAAATCAAGAAACAATGCGCAGGACGGTCACGAGGCAATAAGACCTTCCATGCCGAGTCTTGCACCCGATAAAATCAAAGACAGTCTTACATCAGACCAGTATAAGCTTTATAAACTTATTTGGAACAGATTTACGGCTTCTCAGATGGCAGACTGTATTCAGAAAACCACTCAGGCTGACATTGAGGCAAACGGCTATACATTCAAGGCATCAGGATATTATGTCGATTTTCCCGGATTTACTACACTTTACGTTGAAAGTAAAGACGTAGATGAAGAAAAGTCATCTCAGCTTCCTCCGTTGGAAAAGAATATGCCTGTTAAATGTAAGGAATTAAAGAAAAACCAGCATTTTACACAACCGCCTGCACGATATACTGAGGCTTCTCTCATTAAAGCGCTTGAAGAGTACGGCATCGGCAGGCCGTCAACATATGCCGCAACAATTACTACTATTACGAGCCGCGAGTATGTAAAACGCGAGGCTAAAACTCTTGTTCCGACCGAGCTCGGAGAGGTTTCAACAAATCTGATGAAAGAAAGATTTCCTAAGATTGTAAATGTCAAATTCACTGCTCAGATGGAAGAAAACCTTGATATGGTTGAAAACGGTAATGAAGAGTGGGGAGAGCTTCTAAATGACTTTTACGGAGATTTTGACAAAACTCTTAAAAAAGCAAAAGCTGATATGGAGGGCGTCAAGATCCAGCTTAAGGAAGACGAAACCGACATAATCTGCGAAAAGTGCGGCAGAAGAATGGTTGTCAAAGTCGGAAGATACGGCAAATTTATTGCTTGTCCTGGCTATCCTGAATGTCAGAATATTAAAAAGTTTGTAGAAAAAACCGGTGTAGTCTGCCCGAAATGCGGCGGCGATGTTATTGTAAAACACACCAAGACAAAACGTATTTTTTATGGATGCTCAAATTATCCTAAGTGTGATTTTGTAAGCTGGAATGAGCCGGTTAATGAAAAATGTCCGCAGTGCGGTGAAATACTCTTCAAGAAAAAGGGTAAAAAACCTGTGCTTTTTTGTGCAAAAGAAGGATGCGGATATACTAAAAATATCAGTACGGAAGAAAAGTAAATGTATATTAATGTAATAGGTGCAGGACTTGCAGGCTGTGAAGCTGCTATGCAAATTGCTTCAAGGAATATAAAAGTTCGTCTATATGAAATGAAGCCTCATAAACGAACTCCTGCGCATCATACTGATATGTTCGGTGAGCTTGTTTGTTCAAACTCTCTTAAAGCAATGCGTGTTGAGAGTGCCGCAGGTTTATTAAAGGAAGAGATGCGTCATTTGAATTCTTTTCTGATGAAGTGCGCAGATAAATGCAGAGTGCCTGCCGGCGGTGCTTTGGCTGTTGACAGAGAACTATTTGCTTCATTTGTCACTGAGGAAATCAAAAATAATCCTTATATTGAAGTAATCAGCGAAGAAATTACTGAAATTCCTGACGACTCTGTTACGGTGGTAGCTACAGGTCCGTTGACTTCCGACGCCCTTGCAAATTCAATAAGCAGAATGTTTGGTGATTCTCTGTCATTTTTTGATGCAGCCGCTCCGATCATCACTTCTGAAAGTATTGATATGGACTTTGCGTTTTGTGCTTCAAGATATGACAGAGGCGATGACAGTGATTATATCAACTGTCCGATGAATAAAGAAGAATATGAATTGTTTTACAATGAGCTTCTTTCTGCTCAACGCGCGCCGCTTCACGATTTTGATGTAAGCAATCCGAAAGTTTATGAGGGATGTATGCCTGTTGAGGTTATGGCGCAGCGAGGCGAGGGAACTCTGCGTTTCGGACCTATGAAGCCGGTAGGACTTGTTAATCCGCGAACAGGACATCGCCCTTGGGCCGTTTTGCAGCTTCGCAAGGAAAATTCTTTGGGCACTATGTATAATCTTGTAGGTTTTCAGACTAATTTAAAATTTTCAGAGCAAAAGCGTGTTTTTTCGCTTATTCCTTCGCTTCATAATGCTGATTTTGTAAGATACGGAGTTATGCACAGAAATACCTTTATATGTTCTTCTAAGATACTAAATGCTGATTTTTCAGTAAAAGATAATAAATCTCTGTTTTTTGCCGGTCAGATCACAGGTGTTGAGGGATATATGGAGTCTGCGTCATCAGGTATTGTTGCTGGCATTAACGCTTGCAGAAGACTGCAAAATAAACCCGCGCTTTTTTTCCCGAAAGATACAATGATCGGTGCGCTTTGTGCATATATATCAGACCCTACAGTTAAAAAGTTTCAGCCTATGGGTGCAAATTTTGGTATATTACCTGAACTTGAAAACCGTCCAAAAGATAAAAAGGAACGCGGTGCTCTTTTTGCTGCTCGTGCGATAGAAAGTCTTGATAAATTTATAGAAAATAACACAGAGGCTTGATTATGAAAATAATAGTTGATGCTTTCGGCGGAGATTATGCGCCGCTTGAAATAATAAAGGGATGCGTTGATTCTGTTAACGAATATAAAGTAAATATTATTCTTACCGGTAATGAAAAAATAATAAGAGAAGTTGCAGAAAATAACAATCTTTCTCTTAATAACATTGAGATTATAAACTGTACTCAAACAATTACAATGGATGACAGTGCGGACTCTGTACTCAAAACCAAAAAAGACAGTTCAATGGCGGTCGGTCTGCGGCTTTTAAACGAAGATAAGGGTCAGGCTTTTATCAGTGCAGGAAACAGCGGAGCTTTGTGCATGGGAGCAACGCTTGGGATTAAGAGAATAAAGGGAATAAAGCGTCCTGCGTTTTCTCCTGTTTTACCGTCTGAAAACGGATTTTTTATGCTTATGGACGGAGGAGCAAACATCGACTGCCGCCCTGAAATGCTTTATCAATTTGCTGTTATGGGTTCGGTTTATATGGAAAAAGTAATGGGAGTTAATAAGCCTAAAATCGGACTTGCAAATGTAGGGACTGAATCTCATAAAGGAAACGAGTTATATCAGACTACTTACGAGTTGCTTTCAAACAGTAATCTTAATTTTACAGGCAATATAGAGGGTCGTAATATTCCGAAAGGTGTTTGTGATGTAGTCGTATGCGACGGATTTACAGGAAATCTTATATTAAAAACCTATGAAGGCGTTGCAATTACCCTTATGAAACAAATTAAGCATATGTTTGCCGACAGCGTAAAAGGCAAGCTTGCCGCTTCGCTTGTAATGAAAGACCTTAAGTATATGAAAGCGCATTTTGATTACAATGCATATGGAGGCGCACCTATTTTAGGAACATCAAAACCTGTTTTCAAAGCTCACGGTGATTCAAAGGCAAGAACAATAAAAAATGCAATTCGTTTGTCGATTGATTATGTAAATGCTAATGCAATTAAAGAAATATCTTCTTCATTATAAATATATAGGAGTCGAAAAAATGGATGATTTACAAAACAAAATCGATTATTATTTTAAGAATAAAGATTTGCTTAAAGAGGCACTGACTCATTCTTCATATGCAAATGAGCATAAGTCACAGCATTTAAAATATAATGAACGTCTTGAATTTTTGGGTGATTCTGTTCTATCGTTTGTTGTATCAGACTATATTTTCAAGAATTGTCCGGAGCTTCCCGAAGGTGAGCTTACTAAGCTTCGGGCATCTCTTGTATGTGAAAAATCGCTTTTTGAATTTGCAAAAAAAATCAATTTAGGCAAATATCTGTTTTTCAGCAAAGGCGAACGAAATAACGGCGGTGCAGAACGTCCTTCAATTTTAGCTGACGCTTTTGAAGCGTTGATTGCGGCAATTTATATTGATGGCGGCATATCCAATGCTTCAAAATTTATTTTAAATTTTATTATTCCTGCTATAAAAAATTTGAGAGTTAAAAAACTTAAAGATTACAAGACAACCTTACAGGAAATAATTCAAAAAAATCCCGGAGAAATGCTTGAATATGTGCTCATTAAAGAAAGCGGACCACCGCATGATAAGCATTTTGTTGTTGAAGTTCATTTAAACAGCAATGTAATCGGAAAAGGCGGCGGCAGAAGTAAAAAAGAAGCAGAACAGCAGGCTGCACGAGAGGCTTTGGAGCTGATGGGATATTAAACACAGTAATATTTCAATTTTTATACCCCACAACGGATGTCCGCATCAATGCAGTTTTTGCAATCAAAAGAATATTACAGGGCAGTCTTATCAGCCTGATGAAAATGATGTCATTTCAACGCTTGACAAAGCTGTTGATGACCTTAAAGAAAGAACAAGGAATTGTGAAATTGCTTTTTTCGGAGGCAGTTTTACCGCGATCGACAGAAGCTATATGCTCAGACTGCTTAATACTGCTAAGCCGTATATCGGCAAATTTTCAGGTATAAGAATTTCTACCCGCCCTGATTACATAGACAAAGAGATTCTTGAAATATTGAAAATGTACAATGTCACGTCAATTGAACTTGGTGCACAATCAATGGATGATATTGTTTTGACTGCAAATAACAGAGGTCATTTATCCTCAGATGTTGAAAAGGCTTCAAAATTAATAAAAAAATACGGTTTTTCGCTTGGCTTGCAGATGATGACAGGTCTTTATGCTTCCGATATTGAAAAAGATATTTATACGGCTGAAAAATTTATTGAGCTAAACCCTGATACGGTCAGAATTTATCCCACCGTAATAATGAAAGATACGGAACTTGCAAGACTGTATTTAAGCGGAAAATTTAAGCCATATTCACTTGAACGATCGGTTGATCTTTGTTCAAAACTTATTCAAATGTTTGAAAAAAATAATATAAAAATAATCAGGCTTGGACTTCATTATTCAGACAGTCTTATAAGTAACAGCCTGGCAGATAATTATCATCCTGCTTTTAAGGAGCTTTGCGAAAGCAAAATATTTTTAAATTCCTTTCTTGATAAGATTGAAACAGCAAATCTTAAATCTGGATTTACAGTGTATATTAATGAAAGATCTTTATCAAAATTTCTCGGGCAAAAGAAAGAAAATATTCTGAAATTAAATCAAATGGGATACAATTTTAAAATTAATTTTGACAATACACTTGGAAAATATGATTTATACATAAAATAGGGGTTTTTTAATGCGTTTAAAATCATTGGAAGTGCAGGGATTTAAAACTTTTCCCGATAAAACTAAATTATCCTTTGAAAAGGGAATAACCTCTGTTGTCGGACCAAACGGTTCAGGTAAGAGTAATATAAGCGATGCAATTCGCTGGGTGCTTGGTGAGCAGTCGCCTAAAAGTCTTCGCTGCTCAAAAATGGAAGACGTTGTTTTCAACGGTACCGACAAGCGAAAAAGACAGGGATACGCCGAGGTTACGCTTAATATTGACAATTCTGACCGCCTTCTTGATTTTAACGGTGATGAAATATCTGTTACAAGACGTTATTACAGAAGCGGAGAGAGTGAATATCTAATAAATAAAGCTGCGGTCAGACTTAAAGATGTTAATGAACTGTTTATGGATACAGGTCTCGGACGTGACGGATATTCAATAATCGGACAGGGAAAAATAGACAGCATTGTATCTTCAAAAAGTGAGGACAGACGTGAAATTTTTGAAGAAGCAGCAGGAATTTCAAGATACAGATACAGAAAAATTGAAGCTGAACGAAAACTTAAAAATACCGAAGACAATCTTCTCAGACTTCGTGATATAGTAACAGAGCTTGAAGAACGCGTTGAGCCTTTACATAAGCAGTCTGAAAAAGCACAGAAATTTTTAAAATATTCAGAAGAGAAACAAGGACTTGAAATAGCACTTTGGCTGCTTACTCTTGATAAATCGCAGAGAGATTTAAAATTACAGGACGAAAAAATTTCAATTGCAAAATCTCAGTACGAGGACGCTGAAAAGGCGCTTTTCGATATTCAGACTGAAACCGAAGAAATATATCGTAAAAACGGACAGTTTTCCTCCAAAATAGAAGAAATTAGGCAGCAAATCTCAGAAATTGATTCGCAAATTGCTGACAAACGCTCACTTGTTTCTGTTGCTGAAAACGATATACTTCACAACAACGAGAATATAGAGAGAATTCAAAATGAAATTCTTCAGGCTTCACAAAATGCAGATGAGCTTGAGGAGAAAATAGCGCAAAAACAAGAAAAAATAGCAATTCTTGATGCCGAAATAATTGAAAAACAAAAAAAGTATTCAGGGCTTTCGGAAAAGCTCAATATAATTAATCTTGATTCAAGCAAAAGCGGAGATTTATTGCAGGAAATAACCGCCGAATTGTCATTATTGACTTCAAAATCCGCCGACGCAAGAGTTATAGATATGACATCAGAAAGCGCTATTAACGAGCTTAATGCGAGAATTAATTCTTTAAATGAGTCTGACGAGGAAATAAAGACAAAAATCAAAGAGCTTTCTGAAATCAATACAGATTATGAAAAGAATATCCAAACATTAGAAAGTGAAATTAATTCACTAAACAATTCTATTGAGGGACTTCAGTTAAAACTTTCATCTAAAGAAAAGAAGAAAAATGAACTTAAAGAAGTGAGTGAAAAACTTCTTCTTGATGTTAAAGAGCATTTTAGAAAAATCTCGTTTCTTGAAAATCTTGAAAGAAATTTTGAAGGATTTTCAAAGAGCGTAAAATCAGTTGTAAATGCTTCAAAGAGCGGAAAAGTACGAGGAATCTGCGGCCCTGTTTCACGTGTTATATCGGTGCCGTCAGAATACGGAGTTGCCGTTGAAACAGCATTGGGCGCGGCAATGCAGAATATTGTTGTTAATACGGACGAAGACGCAAAACAGGCAATACGATACCTTAAATCTACTGACGGCGGCAGAGCAACCTTTCTTCCGCTTAATACCATAAAACCGCGTGAGCTCAAAGAAAACGGCCTTGATGATTGTTACGGATTTGTAGGAATTGCCGCAGATCTTTGTTCTTGTGAAGAAAAATATAAGGGAATACTCTATTCTTTACTTGGAAAAATAGTTATTGCAGAGGATCTGAACAGCGCGGTTACAATAGCTAAAAAATATTCATATAGATTTAAAATAGTAACTCTTGACGGACAGGTAGTAAACGCAGGAGGTTCACTTACAGGAGGCTCTCTTAACAGAAACACAGGCTTGCTCAGCCGCGCCTCTGAGATTGATTCTCTTAAAAAACAGACCGCTGTATTGCAGGACAAGGCAAAAGATTCTGAAGCTTTGAGCAGTAAGATTTCACAGGAATATGCCGCAATCGAGGCTGATTTACTCGGCACACAGGCAGATTTATCTAATAAACAGCATGAGCTTGTTCGCTTGCAGGCTGAAAAACGCGCTTGCGAGAATGAAATCGGTAATTCGGAATTAATGCTTCAAAATGATAAAAATGAAATTATTGAGTGTAAAAGCAGAATTGAATCACTTAAATTAAGCAGCGAGCAGGCTAAAGAACAGCTTGCAGAGCTTAATATAAAAATTGCCGAGGCTGAAGAGAAAGTCAATTCAGTCACAGGCAGCAGAACCGAGCTTACAAAGAAAAGAGAGGAATTAACCTCACTTTTGCAAAGTGTACGGCTTGAAATCGTGACTGCGCAAAAGGATATTGACGTTCTTAATTCGGAAATTGTTTTTGCAAGAAACTCAGGCTCTGACAACGACGAAAAAAGGGCACAATTAAGCAAACAAGTATCTGATATTAATGAATTGACGCTAAATAAAGAAAATCTGATTGCAGAATTAAAAGCTGAAATTGATGCTCTTTTAAATTCTCAGAACACATTAAATGAAAAAATTAATTCTATAAATGAACAGAGAAATTTACTTGAAAAAAGAAGCGTTGAAATCCGCTCCGCGGAGCGCGATAAGACCGCCGAAAGAGAAGCATCGGGCAGAGAGCTTGCAAGGCTTGAGGAGCGGAAAATCAATATTCAGAAGCAGTATGATGACATTATTTCAAAGCTTTGGGAAGAATATGAGCTTACAAAGCGAGAGGCTGAGGAAACAGCTATTGAAATTGAAGATTCTTCCAAAGCTCAAAAACGGCTCAACGAGCTTAAACAGAGTATAAAATCTCTCGGAAATGTAAATGTTGCAGCTATTGAAGAATATAAAGAGGTTTCTGAGCGTTATGAGTTTATGAGCGCTCAGGTCAGTGATGTAGAAAAATCAAAGAAAGAGATTGAGCGGCTTATAACAGACCTTACAAAACAGATGAAAGAAGTTTTTGTAGAAAGCTTTGACCAAATTAACAAAAACTTCACATATACTTTCAAAGAGCTTTTCGGCGGCGGTACGGCTTCTTTATCACTGTCCGACCCTGAAAATATTCTTACTAGCGGAATTGACATTCTTGTTCATCCTCCGGGAAAAATTGTAGTACATCTTGACGCATTATCCGGAGGAGAAAAAGCACTTGTTGCAATTGCTCTGTATTTTGCTATAATGAAAGTAAGACCTGCGCCTTTCTGCGTAATGGATGAAATTGAAGCAGCGCTTGACGATGTTAATGTTTACAGATTTGCAAGTTATTTGCGCAGACTCACTGAAAATACACAGTTTATTTTAATTACGCACAGAAGGGGAACGATGGAAGAAGCTGACGTTCTCTATGGCGTTACTATGCAGGACGAGGGAATTTCAAAACTGTTAGAGCTTCGTTCAACAGAGATTGCTTCTAAACTCGGAGCAGAATCAAAGTAAGCAAAGGACTGAAATTATGGGATTGTTCAATAAAATAAAAGAGGGCTTAAAAAAGACAAGAAATGCTGTAGTTGGTCAGATTGATTCAATGCTTAAATCGTTTACCAAGATTGATGAAGAGCTGTTTGAAGAACTTGAAGAGCTTTTGGTAATGGGCGACGTAGGTGTTCCGACTGCTGAAAAAATATGTGATGAGCTTAGAAACAGAGTGAAAAAAGAAGGAATCACAGACCCGGCGCAAATAAATGCGCTTCTTGAAGAAATCATTTCCGAAATGCTCAAAGGCGGAGAAGAACTTGATATATCAACAAGTCCGTCGATCATTCTTGTTATAGGTGTAAACGGAGTAGGCAAAACTACAACTATAGGAAAGCTTGCAAATAATCTTTCCAAGCAGGGCAAAAAAGTAATACTTGCCGCTGCCGACACATTCAGAGCGGCTGCTATTGAACAGCTTGACATTTGGGCACAGCGAAGTGGATGCGAGATTATAAAGCAAAATGAGGGAAGCGATCCGGCTGCTGTAATTTTTGATGCAATTTCTGCCGCAAAGGCAAGAAACGCGGATGTTATCATCTGCGATACCGCAGGACGTCTGCATAATAAAAAACATCTTATGGACGAGCTTGCTAAAATCAACAGAGTAATTGACCGTGAACTACCCGATTCTTCAAAGGAAAAGCTTCTTGTCCTTGACGCCACAACCGGTCAGAATGCGGTAAATCAAGCTGAGCAGTTCATACAGGCTACGGGAATTACAGGAATTGTTCTTACCAAACTCGATGGTACGGCAAAGGGCGGTGTAGTTCTTGCAATAAAAGACGGTCTTGGCATTCCGGTTAAATATATCGGAGTAGGCGAGCAAATTGATGATTTGCAGCCGTTTAATTCAGATGAATTTGCCAAAGCCCTATTTGCAAAGACGGAGTGAAATTAAAATGGAGTTTATAATAGCAACCAATAACGCTAAAAAACTTAAAGAACTCGAACGTATATTAAATCCGCTTGGAATAAATGCGGTTTCTGCAAAGGAAGCGGGAGTTGTTCTTGATGATGTTGAAGAAACCGGCACAACTTTTGCTGAAAATGCTTTTTTAAAAGCGAATGCAGCCTTTACCAAAACAGGTATGCCTGCTGTTGCTGACGATTCGGGACTTTCTGTTGACGCTTTGGGCGGAAGACCAGGCATTTATTCTGCAAGATATGCAGGGAAAAATGCATCTGACGAGGACAGATATAACAAGCTGCTTGATGAAATGAAAGATGTTTCAGAAAGTGACAGAACGGCGCATTTCACCTGCGCAATCTGCTGTATTTTGCCTGACGGAACAAAGATAGAGGTTGAAGGTATATGCGAAGGAAAAATCGCCTTTAAACCGACAGGAAACGGCGGTTTCGGTTATGACCCTGTATTTATATATGGTGATAAAAGCTATGCGCAGCTGACAAGTGAAGAAAAGGACGCAGTCAGTCACAGGGGAAAGGCGCTTAGAAAACTTCAAACAGAATTAAAAAAATATTATTGTAAATAATAACTCTCCGAAAGGAATAAAAATATGCTTACAAGTAAACAACGCGCATTTCTGCGCGGACTTGCAAATAAAATAGATACAATACTTATAGTAGGAAAAGGAGAAATTACCGATAATATTATTATGCAGGCGGATACTGCGCTTACCGCCCGCGAAATAATAAAAGGAAAAGTGCTTGAAAACAGTACGTACTCATCAAGAGAGGCTGCCGATTTGATTTCAGATAAATGCAGTGCAGATGTTGTGCAGGTTATCGGTTCAAAATTTGTTCTTTATCGTGAAAATCCAGATGAACCTGTTATTGTACTTCCAAAAGCGAATAAAAAATGAGTAAAGTAGGAATTCTCGGAGGAACCTTTAACCCTGTACACAACGGTCATATTTTGCTCGGCAAGTATTGCAAAAAAGAATTAAGGCTTGATAAAATTATTTTAATGCCGACTTATACTCCGCCTCATAAAGCAAGTACAGAACTTGTCAGTGAAGATCACAGAATGAATATGTGCAAAATCGCTGTTGAAAATCTGACAGGCTTTGAAGTATCGGATATTGAAATAAAAAGACAGGGTAAAAGCTACACTTATCAGACTTTGACATTTTTAAAAAAATTATATCCTCATGATATTTTTTATCTTATTATGGGAGCAGATATGTTTCTCACTCTTGACAGGTGGAAAAATCCAGACATAATTTTTAAAAATTCAATAATTGTTTGTATTCCCAGAGATAAAGCCGATTATGAAGAACTGAATAATTATTATAATTCTGTAATTAAGAAGTTGGGTGCACAAGCTGTTATTTTGTCTGAATCGGTTATGCAGGTGTCGTCAACATATATAAGAGATAATATTGAAAATTATCCTATTATTAAATCGCTTATTGACAGGAATGTTTATGATTATATAACAAAGAATAATTTATATCGGAAGTGATTTATTTGAATATCAATGACTACAAACAAATAATCAAGCCAATGATGAGCGAGCACAGATATATTCACAGCGTTAATGTCTCAAAAGAGGCAAAGCGCCTTGCGAAAATATATGGTGCTGATGAAGAAAAAGCCGTCACTGCAGGAATACTTCACGATATTACAAAGGAGCTTGACAAGCAGGAACAGTTGCAAATTATACACAGCGGTGGTATAATTTTAGACAATATTCAAAAAGATGCCCCGAAGCTTTGGCATGGTATAAGCGGAAGTGTATATATTAACAAACAGCTTAATATAGATGACGAAGACATAATAAACGCCATAAGATACCACACCACCGGAAGAGCGAATATGTCATTGCTTGAAAAAATAATTTTTGTTGCGGATTTTACTTCCGAAGAACGTACATACAAGGGCGTTGAAACAATGCGTAAAAAATCAAGAAAAAGTCTTGAAGAAGCAATGCTTTACGGATATAAGTTTACTTTTACGGACCTATCCGCGCGTGAGCTTGCTATACATCCTGATGAAATAAATTGTTACAACGAAATTGTTTTGGAGAAATCACAATTGAAAGGAACTGCTAAATGAATTCATATGAACAGGCTGTAATGATTGCAAAGGCTCTCAGCAGTAAAAAAGGACTTGATATTCAGATTATAGAAATCGGAGATATTTCCGTTTTGGCTGATTATATGGTTATTGCTACTGGCACAAGTTCAACACACGTAAAGGCTCTTGCAGATGAAGTAGAATATAAACTTGACGAAGCCGGTATTTCTGTAAGTCATATCGAGGGTTACCGTTCAAATACATGGATTTTACTCGATTACATTGATGTTTTGGTAAATGTATTTTCAGATGAAGCCAGAGAGTTTTATGACCTTGAACGTCTTTGGCAGGACGGAAAGCCGATTGATTTAACAAATATAATAGATTAAGTGCTTGGGAGGACTTAAATTGAAATATAATCACAAATCTGTAGAACAAAAATGGCAGAAAATCTGGGAAGATAAGGGAGTTTTTCACGCTCTTGAAGATTCTGAGAAAGAAAAATTCTATGCTCTTATAGAATTTCCTTATCCATCGGGGCAGGGACTTCATGTAGGACATCCACGTCCTTATACTGCTCTCGATACCGTTGCAAGGAAGCGCAGACTTCAGGGATATAATGTACTTTATCCAATTGGTTGGGACGCTTTTGGACTTCCTACTGAAAACTATGCTATAAAAAATCATATTCATCCCGAAATAGTAACTAAAAAAAATATTGACCGCTTTAAAAAGCAAATTCAGTCACTCGGTATATCTTTTGACTGGAGCCGGGAAATTAATACTACCGACCCTGATTACTACAAGTGGACTCAGTGGATATTTATTCAACTTTTTAAGCACGGTCTGGCATACAAAAAGGAAATGAATGTAAACTGGTGCACCTCCTGTAAATGCGTGCTCGCAAATGAAGAAGTTGTCAATGGTGTATGCGAGCGCTGCGGAAGCGAGGTTGTACATAAGGTCAAGTCACAATGGATGCTGAAAATAACAGAATATGCAGACAGACTTATCAATGACCTTGATCTTGTAAATTATCCTGACCGCGTTAAAGCTCAGCAGAAGAACTGGATTGGCAGAAGTACAGGTGCAGAAGTCGATTTTTCAACTACTACCGGAGATACTCTTACAATTTACACTACCAGAGCCGATACACTTTACGGTGCAACATATATGGTAATTTCTCCCGAGCATCCTCTTATAGAAAAATGGGCAGATAAGCTGACGAATATTGATGAAATAAGAGAATATCAGGCTGCCGCTGCACGTAAGTCCGATTTTGAAAGAACAGAGGTCGCAAAGGATAAAACAGGTGTAAAGCTTGACGGCGTAAGAGCAATAAATCCTGTAAATAATAAGGAAATTCCTATCTTTATTTCCGATTACGTGCTTGTGTCCTACGGTACGGGTGCGATTATGGCTGTTCCTGCCCATGATACGCGCGACTGGGAATTTGCAAAGAAATTTGATTTGCCTATCATTGAGGTCGTAAAGGGAGGAAATGTTCAAGAAGAAGCATTTACCGACTGTGCAACAGGCATTATGACTAATTCGGGTATGCTTGACGGACTCAGTGTTGACGAGGCGAAAAAGAAGATTATTGATTGGCTCACAAAAGAGGGCAAAGGTCACTCTAAGGTTAACTATAAGCTCCGCGACTGGGTATTCTCCCGTCAGCGTTATTGGGGCGAGCCTATTCCTATTGTTCATTGCGACAAGTGCGGATATGTTCCTATCGATGAAAGCGAGCTTCCGCTCAAGCTTCCAATGGTTGAATCCTATGAACCTACCGATAACGGTGAATCACCTCTTGCAAAGATGACCGACTGGATTGAAACTACCTGTCCTCATTGCGGAGGAAAGGCACACCGCGAGACCGATACAATGCCACAATGGGCTGGCTCGTCGTGGTATTATCTCCGTTATATGGATCCGCATAACGATAAAGCTCTTGCTTCAAAAGAAGCTCTTGAATACTGGGCTCCCGTTGACTGGTATAACGGCGGTATGGAACACACAACGCTTCACTTGCTTTACAGTCGTTTCTGGCATAAATTCCTTTATGACATCGGTGTTGTACCAACTCCTGAACCATATGCAAAGCGTACTTCGCACGGTATGATTTTAGGAGAAAACGGCGAGAAGATGAGTAAATCCCGCGGAAACGTAGTAAATCCTGATGATATTGTTGATGAATACGGTGCAGACACAATGCGTCTGTATGAAATGTTCATAGGTGACTTTGAAAAAGCCGCACCGTGGAGCCAGGCGAGCATCAGAGGCTGCCGAAGATTTATTGAACGCTTCTGGAACTTGCAAACAATTTTAATTGACGGCGATAAAATCCGACCTGAACTCGAGAGTGCAATGAATAAGGCAATTAAAAAAGTCGGAGATGATATTGAAAATATCAAATTTAATACTGCTATTGCGACATTAATGGCACTGATTAACGATATTTCCAATCTCAAATCAATTAACAGGGAAGAGCTTAGGATTTTTGCAATTCTTTTAAATCCGTTTGCTCCTCATGTTACGGAAGAAGTATATGAAATCTGTTCACTCGGTGACGGTATTCTTGCTGAGGCAGAGTGGCCGAAATACGATGAATCTAAATGTGTTGATGACAGCGTTGAGATCGTTGTACAGGTCAACGGCAAAATTAAGGCAAAGCTAAATATTTCTGTTGACGCACAAAAGGATGAAATCCTCAGCCTTGCAAAGTCTGATGAAAACGTCAGAAAAGCAATTGACGGAATGAACATAATAAAAGAAATTGTCGTTCCTAAAAAGCTTGTTAATCTTGTTGTTAAACCATAATTTTAAAAAATAATTTAATTTGTCCTAAAATTCTACATTTCTATTGACATTATTAATTATATAATGTATAATTACATTTGCAATTATATGCAAAGTACCCATGCCATACGGTAGATGGGAGGGAAGATAGATGGCAGAGATTAGACTTAAAGAGAATGAATCACTTGAAAGTGCGTTGAGAAGATTCAAAAAGCAGTGTGCCAGAGCTGGCGTTATTGCTGAGGTGCGCAAGAGAGAGGCTTATGAAAAACCTTCTGTTAAGCGTAAAAAGAAATCCGAAGCAGCTCGCAAACGCAAATACAGGTAATTAAACAGGCGGACAGAGCATTCTGTCCGCTTTTTGTCTTTTATGCTAATCATTAAATTATTATAATAATTTATACTAATTAATCTCCCGATTTTTTATCAAAGCTCTGTATTATTATGAAAAAGGTGATAATATGAAAAAAATTCTTGTTTTATTAGGCCCTAATCTTAATATGGTAGGCGTTCGTGAAAAGGGAATTTACGGCACTGAAAATGCTGAAAGCATTGAAAACCAAATTAAAGAGTTTGCACTGAATAATGGATTTTCTGCCGAAATTTTCCAGTCAAATCACGAAGGCGACCTCATAGATAAAATCCATTCTGCAAAAGATAATAATTATGAGGGAGTTGTAATTAATGCAGGCGCTCTTACTCACTACAGTTATGCTTTGCGTGACGCAATTGCCTGCGTAAAAATTCCTTTCGTTGAAGTTCATATGTCTAATATTCATGCGCGTGAGGAGTTTAGACACACGTCTGTAATCGCTCCGGTTTGTGCAGGACAAATTGCAGGTTTTGGAAAAAACAGCTATTTTCTTGCCATAAATGCTTTAAAGGATTTGATTTAATGGAAGCTGATAAAAAGTTTTCCAAACGTATTGATAAGCTCAGACAACTTATAAAATCATCAGATGAAGCCATACTCATTACCAATGAAATCAATATAGGGTATTTCAGCGGTTTCTTTCACAGCGAGGGTGTAATGCTTGTGACGGAAAGCGAGAACGTTCTGTTTGTGGATTTCAGGTATTTTGAAGCTGCTCAAAAGTATGCTGTCTGCTGTAAGGTGATTTGTTTTACAAAGCTTTTGAGTGATTTGTGCAAAGTAATTGCTGATTGTAATGTGAGAAATATATATTTTGAAGCTTCTGATATTACTCTTTCAAGGTTTAATGCTTTCAAAAAAGTATTTAATGATAATAACATCAGTTGTGTGACATCATCAGCTCTTGACGAATGTATTGCAAATATACGCATTATTAAAGACAAAAGCGAATGTGAGAAAATATTAAAGGCTCAGCAAATTGCAGAGCAGGCATATCTTGAAGTGCTTAATTTTTTAAATCCCGGTGTTACAGAACGTGAAATGGCAGTTCGGCTTGAATATTTTATGAAGCTTAAAGGCGCTGAACGTGTATCTTTTGATTTGATTACGATAACTGGCAAAAAAACCTCATTGCCGCACGGAGTGCCGTCGGATGATGTGATTTCGGAGGGTGACTTTTTCACAATGGATTTTGGCGCTGTATATGACGGCTATCATAGTGACACCACAAGAACCGTTGCAGTAAAATATGCAAGTGATGATATGAAAAATATTTATAATATAGTTCTGAACGCTCAGCTTAATGCTTTGAAAGAAATAAAGCCAGGTGCTTTGTGCAGTGATGTTGATAGATCCGCCCGAAAAGTAATTGAAGACTCAGGATACGGCAAATACTTTGGTCATTCAACTGGACACGGAGTAGGACTTGAAATTCACGAAGCTCCGACAGTTTCTTTTAAAAATGATACAATATTAAAATCGGGGATGGTAATAACTGATGAGCCAGGAATATATCTTCCTGACAAGTTCGGCGTTAGAATTGAAGATATGGTTTGCGTTACTGAAAACGGATACAAAAATTTTGTGTCTTTGCCTAAAGAACTTATTATTGTATAAATGTAGGTTTGTCAATGATGTGTTACAAAATTAGAAAACTTGGCCGGTTGATAAAAAAGCATTGATATAGTCGGC
>CANQDR010000034.1 GCA_947593615.1 uncultured Clostridia bacterium | reverse complement strand
TTTGAATAGGTTGGAGGGTAATTTAAAATTCCTGTTTTTATTTTTTCAAGCTTTTCTTTAACCTCGTTATATGTTTTGCCATATATCGAATTATACTTAATTTTTCCGTCGGCACCGTATCCTTTAAAATACCTACCCTCCCAGCGACCGTCTTTTCTCTTGTAAATATTTCTTTGTGTTCTGATAATAATCATCTCCTATTTATAAAACACAACAAACTGACCACGCCTTGACCAAAAATAACATTTAAAAAAGTAAAAACAAAGCAAAAAACTTGAAAATTTGTACAATAACATCGAAATAAATCATAAAAAATAATATAATCTGCACTATTTTATGGGCAAAAAACTGAAAAATCCTTGAAAATTAATTATCTTACTTGAGGATTTTTTGCGTCATTTTTAAATCAAAGTCATAATTTTTACATATTCCTTCATCTATACCTATAAAACCCAAAAAATTGTATTATAATACGCAATTTTCCAAAATTTTTATTTTTCATATCTTTTACGCAAAAAAGCGACATGATATCTCTCACAATTCGGGCAAAAATATTCAACAAATTGAAAGGAGCCGCAGAATATTACTACAGCTCCTTTCATCTATACCTATAAAAACTAAAAATTGCATTATAATACGCAATTTCCCCAAAACTTTTATTTTTCATATTTTTTACGCAAAAAGCGACATGATGTCGCTCACAATTCGAGCAGAAAGGTTCGACAAATTAGAAACCTTTTTGCCCGAGTTTTACCGGCTAATTCCCCATACACTAAGACACCGCAGAGAATTCTGCGGTGTCGTAGTGTGCCGAAAAGTGAAATTCCTTTATATTCTGCGGTGTCGTAATTTGTTTTAATTTATATTATCTTTGTCCTGTTTGTTGTTCTTTTCTTTGCTTTTCTTCTTAACTGCAACTGCGTCAAGTTCAAACCAGAACGTACTTCCCTTTCCGAGTGTGCTTCGCACGCCATAGTGTGCGTTATGCGAGTCAAGAATAGTTTTAACTATTGAAAGTCCAAGTCCCGAACCGATGACACCCCGCTTATGTTCCTTGTCAACCTTATAATATCTGTCCCAGATATATTCAAGCTTGTCCGCAGGAATTCCTTCACCGTAATCGGTAACCGAAATCACAACCTTTTTATCCTTTACACTTTGTGAAACAACAACGGTTTTGTTATCTCCCGAATGATTTATCGCGTTGTTCACAAGATTGTAAATAACCTGCGATATTTTCAGCTCATCGGCAAAAACATATACTTTTTCGTTGCTCTCAAAACTTATATTATATCCGTCCTGCTCCTTTAGCTTTGCATAGCGTGTAAAAATATCCGTAATGCTGTCAGTAAGACAGAAACGTGATTTTTCAGGCTGGATTGCACCCGACTGAAGTTTTGACAGGTCGAGCAAATCATTTACAAGGCTCGAAAGTCGGGTTGCTTCGTCAATGATAATCTGAATATTTTCAGGCGTATTCTCGCCCGGCAGGTCGCGCATAACCTCTCCGTAACCAGTTATCATTGTAAGCGGAGTTCTCAGGTCGTGAGAAATATTTGCAATAAGCTCCTTCTGAAGTTTTTCCGTGGCGGCAAGCTCCGTCTTTGCATAGTTGAGGGTATCGTTAAGCTCCTCAACTTCAAGATAGCCCCTTGCGTCAAAATCTACATCATAGTTCTTTTTTGCAAGTTCTTTTGCCGCACTGTTAGTCTTTGAAATAGGGCGCGCAATTCTGCGGCTTGCATAAAGTGAGAAAAACATTGCAAGAAGTACAAATACTATTGATACGATAAACATCTGGTCTTTTATAATCTCAACTGTATTGTTCAGCGGAGATATTGACGAGGTAATTATCAAAAAGCACTCGTTTCCGCCTTTTAATTCAATTATATCGGCATAAACCATATTTTTAACATTTCCGTCGCCGTTTTTTATATATTGAATTTCAGTCTGAGGCATATCGGGAGAAGCGTAACTGTTAAACAATTTTCTGAGTTTTACTTTTGCAATAGACTCGTTTCCATTGCTCGTTACGCACATATACTGACCGCCGTTTTCAGATGCGCTCTTATAATACGAATAGATGTCGTGATATTCAAGATTGAGCGCTGTTGCAGGACTGTCGTATTCGCAGCCGTATCTCAGCGAAAACAGCGAGGCTGTGTCGTAAACATAAACAGACATTGAATTGTAGCTTGCCACATTTTCAATAGTTCCCTGAACATTTTTATTTTCCTTTATTGACTTTGAAATAACAGCCGCATTTTTTTCTACCTGCGCCGATTTTGTCATAGTGTAAAATGATTCAAGAAAGAATGTCTGAAATGCCCAGAGCACTATGAGTATAATTATGCCAAACAGCAGAAAATAACATAGAAGCTTGAAATGAAGCGGTATAAAGTGGCGGTCAAAGCGTTTCAAATCTGTAGCCCACCCCTCGCAAGGTAACTATGCATTTGCTGTATTCGCCAAGACTTTTTCTCAGCAATTTTATGTGAGTGTCAAGAGTACGCTCGTCGCCGAAGAAATCATATCCCCATACCTCGCTTATCAGCCTTTCACGCGTGAGCGCAAGACCCTTGTTCTTTACCATATAGAAAAACAGCTCGTACTCCTTTGGCGTCATATCGATTCGATTGCCGTCAATTGTGACTATTCTTGCTGAAAAATCAACCGAAAGTCCTTCATATGTGAATATGTCCTTTTTCACATCGGTCTGATTAGACCCGTTTGAACGCTTTATTACTGCGCTGACGCGCATCATAAGCTCTTTGGGAGAGAACGGCTTCACTACATAGTCGTCGCTTCCAAGCTCAAAACCGTGAATTTTATCGTACTCCTCGCCCCTTGCCGAGAGCATAATAATAGGTGTCTGTCTAAATTTTCTGATTTCTCTGCATGCAGAAAATCCGTCGAGCTCAGGCATCATAACGTCCATAATGATAAGGTCAAATTCCTCTTTTCGGCAAATATCGATTGCCTGCATTCCGTCAACAGCTTCTTCAACGGTGTATCCCTCAAATTCGGCATATTTGCGGATAAGCTGTCTTATCCTGAACTCATCATCCACTACCAGTATTCTGCTCATTCTGTCATCTCCTTTAAAAATTTTTATATTAATCAGTAATTATAAATATCAATCTAAATATAAAGAAAAATTGTGACGGATTTATGTTTCTTTTCTTAAAATCTCGAAAAAAACTGCATTATTATTTGATAATTATATCATATTTTTATTAATATTGAAATACTTGCAGAAAAGATTTATAATGGTATTGCTTAGTCAAAACTAACCGAAAGGAAAACGGATATGGAAATAAGACAGATAAAAGCCGAAACAGTTACCGAAACCGTAAAAAAACTTTTTATGGACTGCAACTACTTTATCGGAAAAGATATAATGACCGCGCTTAAAAAAAGCTTTGAAAATGAAACCTCACCTGTGGGCAAAAGCGTTCTTTCTCAGATAATCGAAAACGATAAAATTGCCGCAAATGAGGAAATCCCCCTTTGTCAGGATACGGGAATGGCGATACTCTTTGTTGAGTACGGCGACAAGGTTGTGATTGAGGACGGAAGCTTTGAGGACGCCGTAAACGAGGGTGTTCGTCAGGCATACTGCGACGGCTACCTCAGAAAGAGCGTTGTAAGCGACCCTGTATTTGACCGTATCAACACAAAGGACAATACTCCTGCGATAATACATACAAAAATTGTGAGCGGAAACTCAATTAAAATTACAGCAGGAGGTAAAGGCTTCGGAAGCGAAAATATGTCTGCAATAAAAATGATCACACCGTCATACGGAATAGAAGGCGTAAAGCAGTTTATTCTTGATACAGTGCGCACGGCAGGTCCTAATCCCTGCCCTCCGATTGTTGTCGGAGTTGGCATAGGCGGCACATTTGAGCGTGCGGCACAGCTTGCCAAGCAGGCAACTTTCCGTTCTATTGACTCAAGCAACACTGACCCCCGCTATGCTTCTCTTGAACGGGAACTGCTTGAAGAAATCAACAAGATGGGTTTTGGTCCTGCCGGCCTCGGCGGAAATACGACTGCTCTGGGCGTGAATATAGAAACTTCTCCTACCCATATTGCAGGCATGCCTGTTGCGGTAAACATATGCTGTCACGCCGCAAGACACGCAAGCGCTACTATATAATTAAAGGAGTTTTTAGTATGGCTAAAAGAATTACTCTTCCGATTACGGATGAAGATATAAAAAATCTTAAAGCCGGCGACAGCGTTCTGCTCTCGGGAACAATACTTACGGGACGCGACGCCGCACACAAACGTCTTTATGAACTGATACAGAACGGAGATTCCCTGCCCGTTGACATCAAAGGAGAGATTATATATTACGTCGGTCCTGCGCCTGCAAAACCGGGGTATGCCGTAGGACCTGCCGGTCCTACATCAAGCTACAGAATGGACAAGTATGCCCCGACGCTTCTTGAGCTCGGACTAAAGGGAATGATCGGAAAGGGCGCAAGAAATAAAGAGGTCGTTGAATCAATCGTAAAAAACAAGTGCGTTTATTTTGCAGCTATTGGCGGAGCAGCCGCACTGATAGCAAAGAGCATAAAATCAGAGGAAATGCTCTGCTACGAGGATTTGGGAACAGAGGCGATACGCAGATATACTGTTGAGGATTTTCCGTGTATTGTCGCAATTGACAGCGATGGAAACAATGTATATGAAACCGAACCTATAAAATACAGAAAATAAATTTATTTGTATAGAAACAGGCGGCAGGTGTTAATCCTGCCGCCTGTTTCTATACACTTTTTACTTTGCCTTGCAAAATATCAGATTTTATTTATCATTTCTCAAATCAGCGCGCTTGATTTTTCCGCTGATTGTTTTCGGGAATTCGTCAACTATTTCAAGAAACTGTATCCACTTGTAAGACGCCATACGCTTGTTGCAGAAGTTTTTGATTTCGTTTGCCGTGTTTTTATCATAACGCACACCGTCGGCCATTTTTACAATTGCATTGATTGCCTGACCTCTGTCTTTGTCAGGAACTCCGATAACAGCACATTCAAGCACGTTGGGATACTGCATAATTACATTTTCAATTTCAAAAGGGCCTACGCGGAAGCCTCTTGTTTTAATCAAATCATCAGCTCTGCCCACATACCAGTAGTAGCCGTCTTCATCTCTATAGGCTGTATCGCCTGTATGATAAACGCCTTTGCGCCATACATTTTCATAAAGCTTTGGGTCGCCGTAGTAGGACATAAAAATTCCGTACTGCTTTCTGTCTTTTTGCGGATATACGACTAATTCGCCTGTTTCATTTGCGCCGAGTTCTTTTCCGTTTTCGTCAATAATGTGTATATCATAAAGCGGAGTGGGTTTTCCCATTGAACCGGGTTTGGCGGCAGAGCCCTTTAAATTTGCAAGCATAAGAACACATTCAGTCTGACCGAATCCCTCCATAAGATGAATTCCCGTTTGCTCATACACCTTTTCAAACACTTCGGAATTTAGAGCTTCACCTGCGGTCGTAAGGTGTTCAAGCGAGCTTAAATCGTATTTGTTCATTCCTCTTTTGATGAAGTATCTGTAAACCGTCGGCGGTGCGCAGAAGGATGTTACTTTGCAGGATTCCATTATGCGCAGAAGCTTGCCTGGAGAAAATTTGTCAAAATCATAAACCATTACGCCGCATCCGCACAGCCATTGACCGTATATTTTACCCCACGAAGCTTTTGCCCAGCCTGTTTCCGCAACGGTCAAGTGGAGTCCACCTTCCTTTACGCATTGCCAGTATTTTGCAGTTATAATGTGTCCAAGCGTGTATGTGTGATTGTGCTCAACTGCCTTAGGATAACCTGTTGTTCCTGATGTAAAATAAATGAGCATTGGCTCTTCGGCTTTGGTTTCCACTCTTTCCAGTTTGTCGTCTGCTTCGTCAATTTCTTTGGTGAGGTCAACTGTTCCGAAAATCTTTCTTCTTACAACAAACACCTTTTCAAGCGTGTTCGGCTGAGAAGCAACTGCAAGTATATCTTCCGCAGTATTTTCGTCGGGAGTACATACCGCCGCCTTGATTTCTGCGGTATTGACGCGGTATGAAATATCACTTTGTGTAAGCAGATGTGTTGCAGGAATCATTACTGCGCCAAGTTTGTGAAGTGCAGGCGCAATATACCAGTATTCGTAATTTCGCTTTAAAATCACAAGTACCTTATCTCCCTTTTTAATACCGTGGTTTTTAAAAACATTAGCCGCCTTGTTGCTCAAACGGCTTATATCCGCAAATGTAAAAATCTTTTTATCGTTTTCGGGATTTGTCCAGAATACGGCTGTGTCGTCAGGCGCGGCCTCTGCCATTTTATCAACTACGTCGTAGCCGAAGTTGTAGTTTTCGGGAAAGTCAAGTTCAAAATCAATAAGATTTCCGTTTTCATCAAGTGTTTCTTTGCAAAAGTTTTTATATAACTGCATAATGTTTCATCCTTTATTTGTTATCAATACAATATACATTTTATAACAATACACATCAGAAGCACAAGAGCAGTATTTATGCTAAATAAATTGTTATGATTGTAATTTATTCAGGGTAGGAATATCGTTATTCATAAAAGCAGAAAATTCATCAGTTAAATTCAGTTTATGAATTAACAGCGCATTATTTAAAAATATTCTAACAATTTTGAACAATAATTCACAACAACGATCTTGTTGCAAATAAGAGCAATATTTCAGATTTTTTGTTCCGATGAAATCTTTATATATAACAGTTAATTGAAGAAAAGCGAAAGTTTTAAAACTTTCGCTTTTAGGTGTGTCAGATATTTTTTAGTGTTTAGTATTACTTATCTCCCGATTTTGTACAAAGGGCCGCAATCAGACCAAAGAATACAGCGGCGGCAATTCCTCCTGCGGCGCTTGTAAGTCCGCCTGTCAGTATTCCGAGAGCTCCGTCGGCTTTCAGAGCTTCCTTAACGCCCTCGCTCATAAGAAATCCAAATCCGCTTATGGGAACTGAAGCACCTGCGCCTGCAAAATCAACAAGGGGTTTGTACAATCCTACCGCACCGAGAATTACCCCTGCAACAACGAACCCTGTCAGTATTCTTGCAGGGGTAAGCTTTGTTTTATCTATTAAGATTTGTCCGACAACGCAAATTAGACCGCCTACCCAAAAGGCATTAAGATAGTCCATTTAAACACTTCTTTCCAATTGTTTTGTCATTATCAATAAATATTATTTTCAATTTTTGTTTAATAATTCCTCACTCTAAAAATTAATGTGATGAAAAACTGAATATTTGTGAGTTGGAATTGATTTTTTTATATTTTATCTACACAAAATATAAATTTTATAGTATAATCTATAATGTTTAAATCCGTCATCAAGCGACACTTGACGGATGATACATATTAATTTTAAGGAGTGAAAGGTCACATGGTCGAGGTTAAAAACCTTTCGAAGTTTTATGGCGATATAAGGGCCGTTGACGACATCAGCTTCACAGTTGAAACAGGTGAAGTTCTCGGATTTCTCGGACCGAACGGTGCAGGCAAATCCACAACAATGAATATGATAACGGGTTATATTTCTTCAACAAGCGGTACCGTTACCATTGACGGCTGCGAAATTCTTGATGATCCCAAGAAAACGAAGCAAAAAATCGGATATCTTCCTGAAATCCCGCCGTTATATGTTGATATGACGGTCAGAAAGTATCTGGAGTTTATGTTTGACCTGAAAAAGGTCAAGCTTCCTAAAAAAGAGCATATTGAAGAGGTTATGCGTTTGGTTCGCATAAGCGAGCAATCGGAGCGTATCATCAAGAATTTGTCAAAAGGTTTTCGCCAGCGCGTCGGCTTTGCTCAGGCTTTGCTCGGCAATCCGCCTGTGCTTATTCTTGATGAGCCTACGGTTGGTCTTGATCCAAAACAGATTATTGAAATAAGAAAGCTTATTAAAAGTTTAGGTAAAAAGCACACGGTTATATTTTCGTCACACGTACTTTCGGAAATTTCTGCAACTTGCGACAGAATTATTGTGATTTCCAACGGAAAAATAGTTGCCGACGCAAAAACAGACGAACTTTCAACTTCTGTTTCGGGTGAGCAGAAGCTTGCTCTTCAGATTGAGGGTGTTTCTGCAAATATTATTTCTGCAATTAAGAAAATTCCTGCGGTGACGCGTGTATCCAAGACTTTTGATATGAGCGAAAACACGGCTAAATATATGGTTGAATATGAAAAAGGCGCTGATATACGCAAAGAAGTATTTAATGCTATGTCAAGAATTGACTGTCCCATACTTGATATGCAGTCAGGTAACGAAACGCTTGAAGATATGTTCCTCAAGCTCACTTCATCGGTGCAGTCAGGCACAGTAGTAGGAAAGAGAGGTAATAACTGATGGGCGCAATTTTAAAAAGAGAGCTTTCCTCTTACTTTAACTCAGCTATTGCTTATGTGGTAATGGCCGTTTACTTTTTCTTTTCGGGCCTGTTCTTTTACTCGTACTGCTTTGAGGGCAACACATCAAGCCTTGCAGGCGTTTACGGTAATATGTTTACTATTATCCTGTTTGTTATTCCTATAATTACAATGAAAACATTTGCCGAGGAAAAACGACAGAAAACCGACCAGGCTTTGCTTACATCTCCTGCAAGCCTTACAGAGATTGTCTTGGGCAAGTTTTTGGGCGCATTTATACTTTACGCGATTTGTTGCTGTATTTTTCTTATATATGCAGTTGTAATTTCCTTCTTTGTTGCTCCCGACTGGGCAACAATTATTTGTACATTTATCGGAATTTTGCTTTTAGGCGCATCGCTTATAGCAATTAATGTGTTTATTTCCGTACTTACAGAAAGTATGATTATAGCGGCAATTGCAGGTATGGGTGTAGGTCTTGTTATCTCTGTTATGAATTATTTTATAAATATGGTTACAATTGAATGGATTGAATTTATACTTGATAAAATTAACTTTTTAGACTACTATTCAAACTTTACATATGGAATTCTTAATATTACAGACATTGTATTTTTCCTTAGCGTAACGGGACTGTTTCTGTTCTTTACGGTTCGTGCGCTGGAGAAAAAGCGCTGGAGCTGAGGGAGGTTGTTATAATGAGCGAAGAAAACAAGAACATTAATGAGATTAATGAAATTAATACTTCCGAAGCTAAAACGGATAAAGAAGAGAAAAAAGAAAAGAAGCCGAAAAAAAGCAAAAAAAGCGGAGGCATCAAGGCTTTTCTCAAGTCAAGAAAGGCGCGCCACGGCTCAATTGCAATAGCGATTATTGCAGTAGTTATTGTACTGGTAATAGTGCTGAATATTATAGTAGGGCTTCTTACGGAAAGATTTCCTGAAATGAAGATTGATTTAACGGCTAACCAGTCGTTTGCTTTGCAGGAGGACACCGTAGATTACGTTTCACACCTCGACAAGGAAGTAACCGTGTATATCCTTATGCCTGAAACAAGCTTTGAAAATCAGGGAACATACTTTATTCAGGCGAAAAATCTGATAGACAAAATGAAAAGTGATTCAGACGGCAAACTGAAGATTAAATACGTTGACCTTACAACAAATCCTACTTTTACTGCCGATTATCCGAATGTTGACTGGGATACCACAAGCAATAACTATATTGCGATTGTTGAATGCGGAAAGCAGTATAAGGTGCTTACTCTTGAAGATTGCTTTGAGTATGACCAGGAAACATACAGCTACTACGGCTCGTATCAGTTCACCGGAACGACAATTGAACAGGCGCTTGTAACTGCAATGCTTTATGTTACAACAGATGACAAAGTGCTTGTCAATATGATTACGGGAAATCAGGAGCAGGATTATTCGGGAATGGTAACGCTTCTTGAGAACAATGCCTATGAGGTAAAGGAGGTTCGTCTTGTTACTCAGGATATTGACGACAAAGCAGAAATTGTTGTACTTTATGCTCCTGCTGTTGACCTTGATGAAAGTGCTGCTGAGAAAATCTCGGAATGGCTCGATAATGACGGAAAGTACGGAAGAACGCTGATTTATGTTCCAAGTGCCGAAAAGGTTGACACCCCAAATCTTGACGCATTGCTTGATGAATGGGGAATGAAGATAAACGGCGGATATGTTTTTGAAACAAGCGGCGATTATCGCGTGAGCAGTTCATCTCCGTATGCGTTCGTTGTAGATTATACCGACTATTATAAAGAAGGGCTTAAAAATCCTAATATCCCCGTTGTTGTATCCGACGCACACGATATTATAATTAATGATGACGAAATGGCTCATGCACTGCTTACAACTTCTGATAATGCAGGAGTTTATCCTTATGACGCTGACGAGAACTGGAATTATGAGGACGCTATTACAGGTGAGCCGCTCAACATCGGTGCAGAGGGTGTTAAAACAAACAACGATGAGAAGTCATCAAGAGTTGTTGTATTTGGCTCATATATGATGTTTGACAAAACAATAATGCAGTACAACAGTTATAACAATTCAGCTTACTTTATGAATGTTGTTAATACGGCAGCCGACCGTGATAATATGGGAATAACCATTGAAAGCAAATCTCTTGAAAGCGCTGAACTTGGCGTTACAGACGTAACAACAAAGAATATTATGTTTGCGCTGTTTGTGTTTATAATCCCGGCAGCTATTCTTGTTACGGGGCTTGTTATGTGGCTTCGCAGGAGGAACAAATAATGAAAAAGAATAAAAAAGTATTAATTATAGTATCCGTTGCGGCAGTGCTTCTTGTAGGACTTATGCTGCTCCTGATATTTATGCCTAAAGGCGACAGTCAGGACACCGCAACGTATGACGAGGGTATCAGTATGAGTACCTCTGTCGATAAAAACGGTGTGCATCAGGCAGTCATCAATACAGATGATAATGGAAACATAGAAAACAACAGCTACGGCAATCTGCTTGAATATGTTCCCGCAGATATTTCAGAAATAAAGGTTGAAAACGACGCAGGAACAATTGAAGTTATTTCACATACTCCTACAAACGAAAAGGGAGAAACCGAGGCTACTCAATACAAGATAAAAGGATTTGAGGATTTTGAGCTTCAGTCAGGTGCTCCAGATGATATTGCAACAGATGCCGCTAAGCTTGAATTTTCACAGGTAGTTACACTTGAAAAGGACAAAGCCTCTGACTATGGCTTTGACAAACCTCAGGCTACTGTAAATGTAACATATACAGACAAAACAAAAGCTGTAATAATTGTAGGCAGCGACGCTCCTCAGGGTGCGGGAACCTACGTAAAATTCGGCAGCGGCGATACAATTTATCTTGTTACCACTGACGCGGTAGATTCATTCAAATACAGCCTTACGGATATGATAAGTCTTACAATCAACTCATCCGCAGACGACGATGAAAACAGTCAGGCATCATCCATAACGCTGTCAGGTTCTAATTTTGCAGACAGCATTGAACTTGTGCCGAATACGGACGACAAAAACTCAGCTTCATATCTTATGACAAAGCCGAGCAAGGGATATGCAAATGAGAACGAGAGCAGTCTTGTAGAGGGCGCAATAAGAGGTCTCTATGCAGAAAGTGTGAGAATGGTCAATCCGTCGTCAAACCAGCTTTCTTCACTTGGACTTTCAGCACCGTATGCCGAAGTAAAGGCTGTTTATCCCGATATAACGGTTGATATTATCAGCTCTAAGCCCGATGGCGAAGGAAAAGTATTTATTATGGAAAAGGGCGGCAAGGTTGTATATTGTATGGCTTCGGCAAATCTTCCGTGGGTAACTACAAGTTATGAGAAGCTTGTGAGCGAATATGTACTGAACCCGAATATGAACGCATTGTCGAATATGTCGGTAAACAACGGCAAAAAAACATATGATTTTACACTCAGTTCCAAAGAAGTTACCACTACCGATAACGAGGGAAGCGAAACTACTTCTACAACAACGACGGTGCAGTACGGAAAAGATGAAATTGAGCTTTCATACTTCTCTACATTTTTCCAGAATATCGCTCTTACACAGCTTGCAGATGTTTCGTCAGTAAGTGTCAGCGGAACACCTGTGTTCTCGGTGACTTATACTTACTCTTCTGACAACAGCAGCGATACGGTAGAATTCTATTCAACAGGCGAAAACCGTTATGTCGCCGCTTTAAACGGAAAGGTTGTCGGACACGTTCACAAGGCCGGTATTAATAAGCTGATTAATCAGGCTGACCAAATTGCAAACAACAAACAGGTTGATTCGCTCAGCTGATTTTTACAATTAATAGAAACAGGTCGGAAAGGTGATTTCCTTTCCGACCTGTTTGTTTTAGCAAAAATATTCTTTAAAGATATTTAAATTAATTTTACGCTGTCGCCGGAGCTGCCGCAGTCTGGCGTTTTTTGATGTCTTTTCTGAACAACAGCTTGAATACTTTGCGTATGAGAGGCTGAATGAAAAACATCTGGCTGAAAAATGCAAACGGCAGGTTAAAGCAAACAAGCTTGAACCAAATTGCAAACAGATTTATAATGTCAAAACCGCTGTAGTACGGATAGTACAAAAATGCTGCAATAAGGCTCATAGCAGGACACATAAGTCCTACTGTTGCGCTGATTATTGCGCTTTCAAAAATAACGGGATGGGTTTCTTTCGGATCAAAAATTTTCGAGGCAAGCTTAAACGAGCAGGGACTGCCCATAAGAACTTCAAGACAGTATGCAAGCACGAACTCTACAATTACAACAAACCAAATCGGTACATATGTTCCGAACATATAAACTCCGCCTTGCTTGTAAATAGCTTCAAGAACACTCCGGGTTCCGTTTACCTCCATTAAAGTGCTGCCGTTGACAACATACAGGCTGAAGAACACAAAAGCGTGAACTGTTACTAAAACTGTCAAAAAGGCAAAAACCATTCTCTGAAATTGATTTCTTGGCATAAATACTCTCCTTATAATAGGTATCAAGACAAAAAAGAGACACAACAGCGTATGAGAAAATCCGATTTTAACATATGTACCGTAATCAGATTTACGTGCATAGCACTACTTGTGTCGTTTATGTTTTTGTCTTATTAATTTGCTCCAAAAGCATATCATAAATTTAAAAATTTGTCAAGAATCATATTCTATGTACTTTTTTATTTCGTCAAATAGATTTATATTATTGTATTTACAAAATATATCGAATAAGGTAAAATATAATAAAAGGGAGGGTAAAATTATGAAAAAACTGTCTATGATTTTTTGCCTGATTATTGCTGTTCCGTTTATGCTTTGTTCCTGCTTCAAAGAGGAAGTTGCAAGCGTATCTCTCAGCAAAACCGAACTTACGCTTACAGTTGGCGACTCGGCGGTTATAGAAGCGTCGGTTCTTCCCGAAAATGCGGAAAATAAAGGCATAGAATGGACAACGTCAGACTCAAATATTGTTACGGTGTCTGACGGTACTGTTAAAGCAAAGGCAGAGGGTAATGCAGTTGTTACAGCTAAAGCTGAAAACGGAGAGAAAAAATCCTGTAATGTAACAGTTAAAAATAAAGAAATAAATTCAATTACACTTAGCGACTCAACAGTTTCCGTAAAGGCGGGCAAGAAAATTCAGCTTACCGCAAAGGTACAGCCGGTTGACGCACCGACAGACGGACTGAAATGGGTATCGTCAGATGAAGAAATTGCTGTTGTAAACAGCGAGGGATTCGTAACAGGCGTGAAGCAAGGCGTTGTAAATATTATATGTAAATCGGACAATGGAAAAGAAGCGTCATGTACAGTTACCGTAAAGGCGGATAACTCCAATAAGGCGAACAACACAAAGGAAAGTTCAAATCCATCTGAGCAAGGCACAACCGTTACAAATCAAAAGCCCCAAAGCAGCAGCGCAGAAGAGCATAAAAGTGATTTTATTTTCTACGACTCATCAGTCAGAAAGCTCACTCAAAGCGAGATTTCCAATTTGACTGACGAACAGGCTCAGGAGGCAATAAACGAAATATATGCGCGCAACGGATATGTGTTTAAGGACGCGGATTTAAAAGCTTATTTCAGTTCAAAGTCTTGGTATGCGCCAGATCCGAATTTTTCAACAAGTGATTTGAATCCAATCGAGAGCTATAACGTGGCATTGCTGTCCCAATACCGTTAAAACGCCGGAAAGACCGTTATGATAAATAAACGAGGTATAGCAATTTGACTATACCTCGTTTTATTTAAAATGTTATTTTTGATTATGCAAAATTATTCTGTAGCATCAAGATTGGCAAGCTGCTGGAGATGAGCGTATTTCTTCTCTGCAACCTGTTCAGCCTCTGCAAAGAGCTTCTCGGCTCTCTCAGGGAATGAGCGAGTGAGTGAGTTGTAACGAACCTCGCCCATGATGAAGTCACGATAAGAAGCTGATGGAGCCTTGCCGTCAAGAATAAACGGATTTTTGCCTTCGTCAGCAAGACGCGGATCAAAGCGGAAGATATTCCAATAACCTGCATCAACAGCCTTTTTCTCTTCAAGCTGAGCAATGCCCATACCGCCCTTGATACCGTGATTGATACATGGAGCGTAGCAGATAACGAGTGAAGGACCGTTATAGCTTTCAGCCTCAACCATAGCCTTAAGAACCTGATTGTTATCAGCACCCATAGCGCACTGTGCAACATATACATAGCCGTAGCTCATAGCAATAGCGGCAAGGTCTTTCTTCTTAACAGCCTTACCTGCTGCGGCAAACTGAGCAACAGAGCCGACAGGAGTAGCCTTTGATGCCTGACCGCCTGTGTTTGAGTAAACCTCTGTATCGAATACAAGGATATTTACATTTTCGCCTGAAGCGATAACGTGGTCAAGACCGCCGAAGCCGATATCGTAAGCCCAGCCGTCGCCGCCGAATATCCACATTGACTTTTTAGCAAGCTCGTCTTTGTCAACAAGAGTTTTCTTAACGAGTTCGCCGACCTTAGCGTCGTCTGTGTTCTTTTCGAGCTCAGCAATGAGTGCGTCTGTAGCAGCACGGCTTGCGGTTGAGTCGGTAATTGTGTCAAGGTAGTTCTGACATGCTGTCTTGAGTTCTTCGCTGTCAGTATCTTTCTGAATGTTTTCAACATACTCGGCAAGTCTGCTGCGAATTGCGTTCTGACCGAGTGCCATACCAAGACCGAACTCAGCGTTATCTTCAAACAGTGAGTTCTGCCAAGCAGGACCGTGTCCCTTTTTGTTCTTTGTATATGGTGTTGCAGGAGCAGAAGCACCCCAGATTGAAGAACATCCGGTTGCGTTTGCAATGAACATTCTGTCACCGAAGAGCTGTGTAACAAGCTTAGCGTAAGGAGTTTCACCGCAGCCTGCGCATGCGCCTGAGAACTCGAGGAGCGGCTGTTTGAACTGGCTGCCCTTTACTGTTGAGAACTTGAACTTTTCGTTAACCTCAGGTTTCTCGTCAAGTGAACGGCCGTAGTCAAAGAGTGCCTGTTTCGGACGCTGTGAGTCGATTGGCTTCATTACAAGAGCCTTTTCGCCCTTCTTGCCCGGACAAACCTGTGCACACGCACCGCAGCCTGTACAGTCAAGAGTTGACACCGTCATAACAAACTTGAGGTCTTTAAGACCAATCATAGGAATACTGTCTGTTCCCTCAGGAGCAGCAGCAACTTCGGCGTCTGTCATAGCAGCAGGACGGATTACAGCGTGAGGACAAACCATTGAACATTTATTACACTGAATACAGTTTTGAGGCTGCCATTCGGGAACGTCAACTGCAATACCTCTCTTTTCGTATGCAGAAGAGCCGTTAGGAGCAGTACCGTCAACGTGGTCCATAAATGATGATACCGGGAGCTGATTACCCTTGTATGAGTTAACAGGCTTTAAAATGCCGTTTACGTACTCAACGAGTGCGCCCTGACCGTCAATCTTGTCTGTTGCAGCATCGTCTGTGCAGTTAGCCCATTCAGCAGGGATTTCAACCTTTTTAAGGTCTTCCATTCCGCGGTCAATAGCTGCATAGTTCATATCTACGATAGCCTGACCCTTTTTCATATACGACTTCTTAGCGGCAGCCTTCATAAGTTCTTTAGCCTTGTCGGCAGGAATGATGTCTGCAATCTTAAAGAATGCTGACTGAAGAACAGTGTTGATACGGCCGCCAAGACCGATTTCCTTACCAATCTTTATACCGTCGATTGTGTAGAAGTTAATCTTTCTGTCTGCAAGGATTTTCTTCATCTTGCCGGGAAGTCTCTTTGAAAGCTCGTCAACGTCCCAAGCGCAGTTAAGAAGGAACGAACCGCCCTCTTTAAGGTCGTCAACAATGTCATATTTGTCAACATAAGACGGGTTGTGGCATGCAACGAAGTCAGCCTTAGAAATATAATAAGTAGATTTAATCGGAGTATTTCCGAAACGAAGGTGAGAAACAGTAAGACCGCCTGACTTCTTTGAGTCATAAGCAAAGTAGCCCTGAGCGTACATATCTGTGTTGTCACCGATGATTTTAATTGAGTTTTTGTTTGCACCCACCGTACCGTCAGCACCAAGTCCCCAGAACTTACAGCTCTGTGTGCCTGAAGGAGTTGTGTCGGGATTTTCAACAATCGGAAGAGAGAGGTTTGTAACGTCGTCAACAATGCCGATTGTAAATCTCTTCTTAGGTGTTTCGCTCTGAGCGTTTCTGTAAACAGCAATGATATCGCCCGGTGTAGTATCCTTTGAACCAAGACCGTATCTGCCTGTGAATACCTTTACGCCTGCAAAATCAGAACCGTTGATAGCAGCAAGAACATCAAGATAGAGAGGCTCGCCGATTGAGCCGGGCTCTTTTGTTCTGTCAAGAACAGAGATTGTTTTAACGGTTTTTGGAAGCTCGCTGAGAAGATAGTCAGCAACAAAAGGTCTGTAGAGGTGAACCTTAAGCAGACCAACCTTTTCGCCTGCGGCGTTGAGGTAGTCAACAACCTCTTCGATACAATCGCAAACAGAACCCATAGCAACGATAACGTGTTCTGCGTCCTCTGCGCCGTAATAGTTGAACGGCTTGTAGTTAGTGCCGATTTTAGCATTAACCTTGTTCATATATTCAACAACAACTTCGGGAACAGCGTCATAATACTTGTTGCAGGCTTCTCTTGCCTGGAAGAAGATATCGTCGTTCTGAGCTGTACCTCTTGTTACAGGGTGTTCAGGGTTAAGTGAACCGCGGCGGAATTTTTCAACTGCGTCCCAGTCGAGCATTTCGCCTAAATCTTCATAATCCCACTCTTCTATCTTCTGAATCTCGTGAGAAGTTCTGAAACCGTCAAAGAAGTGCAGGAAAGGTACTCTGCCTTTGATTGCAGCAAGATGAGCTACTGCTGCAAGGTCCATACATTCCTGAGGGTTGTTTGAGCAAAGCATTGCATAACCGGTCTGACGGCAAGCATAAACGTCAGAATGGTCGCCGAAAATTGAAAGAGCGTGGCTTGTAAGAGCACGTGCCGAGACATGAATTACACCCGGAAGAAGCTCACCTGCCATTTTATACATATTAGGAATCATAAGAAGCAGACCCTGTGAGGCTGTATATGTGGTTGTTAAAGCGCCTGCTGCAAGTGAACCGTGAACAGCACCTGAAGCACCGCCTTCAGACTGCATTTCGGTTACCTGAACTTCTCTTCCGAAAAGGTTTTTAACACCCTGAGCCGAAAACTTGTCGGTCAAGTCTGCCATTACGGAAGAAGGTGTGATGGGATAGATAGCAGCAACATCTGTAAACGCATATGAAACGTGAGCAACTGCACTGTTACCATCCATGGTTTTCATTTTTCTTGCCATTGGAATTGTCCTCCTTTAATTGTCAAAGCGGCAAAGGAAATTATATGCCGCTATAATGTGTAGAAAAGATACATACTGTATCACATTAGATTTTATCACTTATAATTATTTTTGTAAAGTGTTTTGAAAGGAATTTTACACGGTTTCGACATTTTGTTTTTCCTGTTTTGGATTAATTTTTATGTTTATATTAAATGTTGTTTTGACTTTGCAAAAATTGTACCGCCTGCGTGAGGTCTTTGCACAAAAAGCTGAGCATCGGGCGTATTTCATCGGTGGGTTCAAGAAAATCGGGCACCATCACGGTCATCATATTAACCGCATAGGCTGATTTGATTCCGTTAATGCTGTCCTCAAATGCGACGCAGTCCTTTGGCGGTATTCCAAGCCTTTGTGCGGCGGTAAGGAAAACTTCGGGATGCGGCTTGCTGTTTTTTACGTCGTCACCGCAGACAAAGGCGTCGAAATAATCATATACTCCTGCCATTTTTATTATATTTAATGCTGTTTGCGCTGAGGTTGAAGTTGCCACAGCCATTTTAATGCTGTTTGCTTTAAGATAATCAAGAATTTCAAATAGTCCTTTTTTTATCGGTACACCGTCGTTTGTAACACGCGCAATAAAAGTTTTTCTGCTTTTCTTCTTGAACGGTTTGTAGTCAAAGCTGCTTCCGTATAAATTGCAGTAATACTGCTCTGCCTTGTCGGTGCGAAGTCCTATTGTTTTTTTGAAAACTTCAAGGTTGTAGTTAAACCCGTTTTCATCCATCATTTCCTGCCATATTTCATACACCAGACGTTCGCTGTCAAACATAAGTCCGTCCATATCAAAGATTGCGCCTCTAATCATAAAATTCACCTCCGACACGTAAATAATAATAACATACGGCTTATAAAAATACAATCAACAGATAAAGGCGAAATTAAGATAAAATAATTATATTTTTTTATAAAAATAAAAACTTGACAAATATTGTAAATGTATTATAATATATATGAACGCCAAAATACCACCGATATTTTGTGTGTTTCATTGCTGACGGGCGGATTTTTTATAATCCGCCCATTTTTTATTTGTTGTAATATTTTTGTCATAAACAATAAAACAACAAATTGCAGTGTGCCTTTAATTTTCAGTATAAATATACTTATTAAAAATTTTGCTTGACTGCAACAAAAATTAACGTAAAATGTAAACATAGATTGATTGCAAATCCGCTTTATTTCTGTTATGCTTTGAGGCAGAAAGGATATGAAAAAATATGATTAGTATTAGTATGAATCTGAAGTACCTGCGAAAAAAATATAATATGTCGCAGGAGGAGCTGGCAGAAAAAATCGGTGTTTCACGTCAGTCGGTTGCAAAGTGGGAAAACAGCGAAACTCTTCCCGATATTATAAAATGCAATGAGATGGCAAATCTGTTTGAAACTACTATAGATAATCTTATTAATTTTTCATTTCCCGAAGAAAAATTTACAGAAAACGAAAGCGACGGAAAATTTGTTTTCGGAATAGTTAAAGTGGGCGAAAGAGGACAGGTGGTAATTCCCAAATATGCAAGATTGATTTTTGGCATTAATCCGGGAGATAAACTCATTGCTTTGGGTGACAAGAACAAGGGCGGAATTGCGTTTGCAAAGGTGCCCGGACTCGAAAAAGATTTTAAAATATAATTCACGGAAAGCGAGAAATTATGTTTGCAATCAAAACAATTGATCTGACTAAAAAATACAAAGAGAAAACAGCCGTAGATTCTTTGAATCTCACCGTAAATAAAGGCGAGCTATATGCGCTTTTGGGTGTTAACGGCGCAGGAAAGTCAACAACAATAAAAATGCTCTCCTGCCTTGTGCCGCCGACAGGCGGAGACGCGCTGTTGCTTGACAGCAGCGTCAAAAAAGACAGTCAAAAGGTAAAACAGAGAATAAATGTTTCCCCTCAGGAAACCGCAGTCGCACTAAAACTTTCGGTGCGTGAAAATCTCGAGCTTATTGCAGGAATTTACGGATTCAACAAAAAAGAGTCTGCCGAAAAGGCGCAAAAGTTAATTGAAAAATTTGATATGCATGAAATTGCAAAAGACAGGGCGAGCACGCTTTCGGGGGGCTGGCAGCGCAGACTGAGCATTGCTATGGCGCTTATTACCGACCCTGAAATTCTTTTTCTTGACGAGCCTACGCTCGGACTTGATGTTCTTGCTCGCAGAGAACTGTGGGCACAGATTGAAAAGCTGAAGGGCAAAATGACAATTATTCTTACCACTCATTATCTTGAAGAGGCGGAAGCTCTTTCCGACAGAATAGGAATTATGGCAAAGGGCAGACTGAAAGCAGAGGGAACGGTCGCTGAACTTAAAGGGCTTGCAGGTACTGATGACTTTGAAGAAGTATTTGTCAGAATTGCAGGAGAGGATTTTTAAAATGAGAACACTTATTTTTGCATCGCGCAATACAAAAGAAATTCTCCGCGACCTTATAACACTGATATTCGGACTGGGATTTCCGCTTGTGCTTATGGTTTTGCTTTCGGCAATTAATGCGAGTATTCCCGAGAGCGCGGCAGAAGCGACAAAGCTGTTTCAAATTCAGAATCTTGCGCCCGGAATTTCGGTTTTCGGTCTAAGCTTTATTTCGCTTTTCTCAGCAATGCTGATTTCAAAGGACAGAACCACAAGTTTTATTCTCAGATTGTTTACTTCTCCGCTGAAAGCGTCACAGTTTATCCTCGGCTACACTCTGCCGCTTGTTCCCTTGGCTCTCATTCAGACGGCTGTGTGCTACATAGCGGCTCTGTTCTTAGGACTGGAGATTAATTTGAACACACTTTTAGCTATTGTTGTCAATATTCCGATTGCGCTTGTTTTTATTGCGCTCGGACTGCTTTTCGGAACAATGTTTAATGAAAAAGCAGTGGGAGGTATTTGCGGAGCATTGCTCACAAACCTTTCGGCTTGGTTTTCTAACATCTGGTTTGATACTGCGCTTGTTGGCGGCTGGTTTGAAACCCTGTCGAACTTAATGCCGTTTGTTCACGCGGTAATGGCGGCAAGATATGCGGTATCGGGAGAATTTTCAGAAATTATGCCCGAGCTTTGGTGGGTAATCGGTTATGCGGTTATTCTGCTTTGCGTATCGGTGGCTGTTTTTACGGTAAAAATGAAAAGGAACAAGTAATGAAAAAAAGTCTTTCCGCAAGCTCTGACAGATACTTTTTAATTGACGCTCTCAGAGGCTTTGCAATGATAAATATGGTGGCGTTCCATCTGTTATATGATTTATTCGCAATATACGGACTGAACAGCGGCTGGTTTTTTCAGCCGCTTGCTTCCGTTTGGGAGCGTTTTATCTGCTGTTCGTTTATTTTAATTTCAGGAGTTTCGTTTAACTTTTCAAAACACGCATATAAGCGAGGAATAATTTTAAATGCTTTGGGTTTTGCAATTACAGTTGTGACGGTTTTAATAATTCCCGAACAGGCAATATGGTTTGGAATCCTCAATTTTCTCGGCTGTGCAATGCTTATTTTACAGTCTTTAAGAAAATACGCAGAAAAAATACCGCCTGTAATCGGGGCGGTTTCTTCGCTTTTGATATTTTCGGTGTTGTACGGGATTCCGAACGGTTATGCAGGATTTTTGGATTGTCGTATTTTTGATTTGCCTGATTTTATGTATCAATTCAAGTGGCTGTCATTTTTGGGATTTCCGTCGGCGGATTTTTTCTCGTCCGATTATTTCCCGATTATACCGTGGATATTTTTGTTTTTTGCAGGTTATTTTATCTGGCGTTTTATTAAGGAGCAAAACGCAGATGAAATTTTTAAATTAAAAGTGCCTGTGCTTGATGCGATAGGACGTTTCAGCCTGTGGATTTATATTGCTCATCAGCCTGTAATAATGGGAATTTTATTCTTAATAATGAAAACATTAATATAGCAGACAGACTAAAAGCCTCCTTTAAAAGGAGGCTTATTTAATGAATTTTTATGATAAAACCGACGGTAAATTTGCTAAGTACTTTTGAATTTCGGTAGCGTCCATAACATTCACAATGCCGTCTTTGTTTACATCGCTTGCAGTGAGATTTCCTCCTGTGAGAGCTTCAATACTCGCGCTGTATTTTTGAATCAGCGTAGCGTCAAACACGCTCACTCTGCCGTCACCGTCGGAGTCGCCTGTAATTATATCATCAGTTAACGCTATAAATTCAAATCCGTTTTCTTTTGCATAGGTTTCTGCCGCTGTGCCGGTGTAGCCGCTGATGGTAAACCCTTGTACCTTATTCTCATGATAAAAGAAATATCCAAATGCATTTTCACCAATATCAGTTACACTTTTGGGAATAGTTACGCTTGCGAGTCTTGAGCAATCTGAAAATGCATCATGCTCAATGCTCTTTACACTATTTGGTATATTAACATTTGTAAGTGACGTGCAGCCCTTGAATGTACCATATACAATTTCAGTTATTGAATCCGGCAAATCAATTTGTACTAAGCTCTGGCAATTGTCAAATGCCTCCCAACTAATTTTTGTTACACTGCTCGGAATTGTTATGCTTTCAAGACTTGTGCAATTTTTAAATGCGCTCAGGCCAATGCTTGTTACACTGCTCGGAATTGTAATACTTGAAAGATTTTCACAGTCCTGAAATAAATAGTCGCATATTGTTTTTGTTCCGTCCTTCAACACTATGGTTGTATTATCTGGCATTTCACCTTTATAGTCATAAGCAACTTTTCCTGCATAAACAACACCGTCAGGCTGATTTTCATACCATGCTGTATTGTGAAACGCATTATAGCCAATGTACGTTACACTGTCAGGAATTGTTATGTTTGTAAGACTTGTACAGTATGAAAATGCATCCCTGCCAATGCTTATTACGCTGTTTGGAATAGTTATGCCTGCAAGATTTTCACAGACCTCAAATAAACAGTCGCATATTGTTTTTGTTCCGTCCTTCAACACTATGGTTGTATTACTCGGCATTTCACCTTTATACGCATATGCAACTTTTCCTGCATAAACAACACCGTCAGGCTGATTTTCATACCATGCTGTATTTGCAAATGCACTGTTGCTAATGTACTCTACGCTGTCGGGAATTGTTATATTTGCAAGACTTGTGCAGCCTGAAAATGCATTATATCCAATTTCCGTTACGCTGTCCGGAATTGTTATGTTTGTAAGACTTGTACAATCCTCAAATGCACTATATTCAATATACGTTACACTGTCCGGGATTGTATAGCTGGTTTGTGTTTTCCCTTGAGGATAAACATATAAAGTTGTTTTGTCTTTGCTAAACAATATACCATCTATACTGCAATAATCTTCATTATTACTGTCAACATTTATGTTTTTCAGATTTTCACATCCCCAAAATGCACTATATCCAATTTCCGTTACGCTGTCGGGAATTGTTACGCTTGTAAGACCTGTGCAACCTGAAAATGCACTATATCCAATTTCCGTTACACTGTCCGGAATTGCTATGTTTGTAAGACTTGTACAATCCTCAAATGCACTATATTCAATATACGTTACACTGTCCGGGATTGTATAGCTGGTTTGTGTTTTCCCTTGAGGATAAACATATAAAGTTGTTTTGTCTTTGCTAAACAATATACCATCTATACTGCAATAATCTTCATTATTACTGTCAACATTTATGTTTTTCAGATTTTCACATCCCCAAAATGCACTATATCCAATTTCCGTTACGCTGTCGGGAATTGTTATACTTTGCAGATTTTCACAGTAGCTGAACACATTGTCAACATCTGTTACTTTGTATCCGTCAATTTCAGAAGGAATTATAACATTAACTTCATAACCGTTATATCCGGTAATTTCTGCCGTATTGTATTCGGTGTCGGTTTCATAATCATAGCGACTGATAATTTCATAAGTAAAGTCACCATACTCCGCTGCGCTTGCAGTAATTGGTACAATTGCAAACACGCTGAACACCATAATAGTTGAAAGCAGCACAGCTGTCAGTTTTTTTAATTTTTTCAATAGATAACACTCCTTATATTTTAACCTCGCAGAGGTTTTATAACATTATTTTATTCTGATTTATATATACAGTATATTCCTTGCTCAATTCAAAACAAGGCTTATCATCAATCATATACGCAAGGGCGCTGGTCTTTTTCCTGAGTTCCTCAAGTTTTGAGGGAACCTGTTTTAACTTTTGCCTGCAATAATCTGCACTGTCATTGTCGTTATTCTGCTCATAAAGCGAAATTGCAGTAACAAGCTTTTGACAATAGTCGTTGTATTCCTCAATTGAATACGGCGATTTTTTAATTGCAAGCAATTTATATTGAATGAAGCTTTCAATATTCCCTTCGCTGTACGCCTTTAGTGCCTTTGCACTGTACGCAAGTGAAACATGATTGTTTCTGCGTATAATATCATCGGCAACATCGTCAAGTTTGTTCACATCACTCTGCAAAGGCAGCAGCTTAATTTGAGCTGTTGTATTAAGCGGATATATTTTTAATGCTGTAAGCGGATCGCAATACACATCTGCAAACGTCGCAATTCCAAAATATAAACACAACGGCAGCAAAATTATTACCGCTAATGTTACAGCCGGTTTTGCTTTTTGTGAAACAGAAAACTCTTTCCCTCCGTCGGTTTTCATAGTCAACAGCAGAATCCAGAAAATAGACACAAACTGAAGGTCGTAGTCAAAAAGACAATGAATACATATTACAGACATTATAAGACGGTTTGTAAGCGAACTGCCCTTTGAAAAAAACGAATGAGCAAGCGCGGCCAAAAACAAAGCAACCGGTATCCACCCTATATCAAGCAATAATTGCAAAAAATCATTATGTATGAATTTAAGCGAGTAAACGCCTGTCTGAATCTCATTTTGTATGAAATAATAACCGCTATAACCCAGTCCGAAGGGATTTTTCAGAATTACGGGAACAGCGTCAATATAATAAAGAATACGACCGATAAACGTACTTTCCGAAAATGATGTAGTCAGATAGCGTCCGATAGAAGAAAAATTATCTGTCAGCAGCACATACAAAACAGTTGTAATCAACGAAACGGCTAAAATTAAAAAGACCGTTATTCTTAGTTTCTTTGATTTTTTAAACACTGCAATAATAACCAAAGTTATTGCATAAATTAGAAAAACAGTTCTTGAACCCGTTGCAAATATTCCGACTGTAAGAACAACAAAAAGTATGATGTTTTTTATTGAGAGCTTTTTTTGGGTAAGCAGTATTATTGTTCCTAACAGCAAAAACAACGCAAATACATTCGGATATTGAAAAAACCCGGATATTCTTCCCGCAGTTGAAAAATACTTATTAATTACCGGAATAAACATAAAAACAAAAGAAATAATTGTCATTATTGCGCCGATATAAGGAACAAGTCTAAACAGCTTTGTTTTTATTTCATTTCCTAACTGTATAATACACATTAAAAACAACAAAACAGGCAGGAACTTTAAAAAGCCCCATATTGCCATTCCTCTGTCAACAGCCCACAGCGAAGAAACTGCATAAAACAAAACTATTACGCAAATTGATATTGTTTCAATATTCGAAACAAAAATAAGTTTTTTATTTTTGTTGTACAAGTATAAAAGATAAATAAACAGTATTATTGAAACTATACAGTCGGCAAACTCAAAAAACAGACCCCAGGCAAAAACAGAAAAGAAAAATACATACTCTAAAAATGTCATGTTTTTGAGCTTGCTTTTTATTATAGAAAACATTATCTGCCCCTTTTTGCATTTTAAAATGTGATAAATCTATTTTATAATACAATAACAGACAATAAATGTCAATATTTTATGTATAAAATAATTTTATGCAAAACCTGTATTTTGATTTTCAATTGTATAAATTCCTGTTCATAGCAAGCAGGGATTTATGGCTATGTAATTAAAATTGAGATAAATTAAATAAAGAAAAAGAAAAACAGATTGACTTTTATTGTGCTATATGTTAAAATATATCACATAATAAGATTATATATATAAAATAAACTGAAAAACCGCTAAAATTTTTCCTAAAGTATATGTTAATAACAATTTTACACCGCTAAATTCCAATTAAAAGGATTTTCGCGGTGTCTTTTTATGCGTAAAAAATATGAAAAATAAAAATTTTAGGAAAATTGCGTATTATAATACAATTTTTTTAGTTTTTATAGGTATAGATGAAGGAATATGTAAAAATTATGTCTTTGATTTAAAAATGACGCGAAAAATCCTCAAGTAAGATAATTAATTTTCAAGGATTTTTCAGTTTTTTGCCCATAAAATAGTGCAGATTATATTAT
>CANQDR010000033.1 GCA_947593615.1 uncultured Clostridia bacterium | reverse complement strand
GTATCAAAAATCGTCAAACAGTAAGTCAAAAAACCGCGAAAGTCCGATTAAATGCGGATTTTCGCGGTGATAAAGCATAAGTAGCTTACTTGAGGAAAAATTTTAGCGTTTTTTCAGTTTATTTTATACATATAATCTTATTATGTGATATATTATAACATTTTGTTTTATAAATATCAAGCAAAAAAAGCAATTAACTGAAAATTTATCTGTTAATTGCTTTTTGCTAATAGTTCTGTTTATTTTTTATTAAATTCTTTTATAATTAATCCATTTCCCAGTTGTGCCATACATTCTGAATATCATCGTTGTCCTCGAACATATCAAGCATTTTCTGCATTTTTGCAGCAGTTTCCTCATCTTCAAGCTTAGTGTATGTGCTTGGTACCATTTCAAGTTCAGCCGAAACAAATGTGTATCCGAGTTTTTCAAGGTCATCTCTCACCCCGCCGAAATCCTCAGGCTCTGTGTATATTGTAAATACATCGTCATCAGCTTCAAAATCAGAAGCTCCGCACTCAAGCGCGTCGCTCATAACGGTATCCTCGTCCTTTTCAAGCTCTTCACGCTCAATAACAAGCACTCCCTTTTGAGAGAACATAAAGCTTACACAGCCCTGAGTACCCATATTTCCGCCGAATTTGTCAAAGTAATGTCTTACTTCTCCTGCTGTTCTGTTGCGGTTGTCGGTAAGTGCCTCTACTATTACGGCAACGCCGTTCGGACCGTATCCCTCATATGTAACAGACTCATAGTTGGTGGAGTCGCTATCATTGGCTGCCTTTTTTATTATGCGTTCAATATTATCATTGGGTACATTTGCTGCTTTTGCTTTTGCAATGCAGTCCTTTAATTTTGAATTAACTGTCGGGTCTGCGCTTCCGCCTTCTTTAATTGCTACAATAAGCTCTCTGCCGATTTTGGTAAATACCTTTGCCCTTGCAGCGTCGTTTTTGCCTTTTTTCTGCTTAATTGTACTCCATTTGTTATGTCCTGACATAAAAATTCATTCCTTTTTAATAAATTAAATTTATCTTTTTTAGTATATCATATGAAAATACAAAAAGTTATTACAGTTTTGTAATAACTCCATTGTCAAACCATATTAATAGTGGTATAATTACCTATATATGTAAAAGTGCGAAAATGAAGTTATGAAAGGACAGGATGTTATGATAAAGTCTATGACGGGTTTCGGACGTTGTGAAACCGAAATCAACGGCAGAGAAATCACTGTTGAAATAAAAAGCGTAAACCACCGTTATTTTGAATTTTCATGCCGTACGCCCCGAGGATACAATTTTCTTGACGACAAACTTAAAAGTTATGTAAATTCAATAGTATCACGCGGAAAAATTGATATTTTTGTCAATATCGGGGTTTCGGAAGATACTCCTTCCGAAGTTACGGTAAACCATCAGCTTGTATCAGGTTATCTTAACGCTATGAGGGAAATCAGCGATACCTACGGAGTGACAAACGATATATCCGTTGTTTCGCTTTCACGTTTTCCGGATGTTTTCACAGTCCATAAGGCTGCCGAGGATGAAGAACAGATTGTCGCAGATGTTTTGGCAGCTACAGAGAGCGCGTTAAACTCCTTTATTTCAATGAGAGAAGCAGAAGGAGAAAAAATGAAGTCGGATATTTTAGGCCGCGCTCAGACTATTCTTGAAATAGTAGAAGAAATTGAGGAGCGTTCTCCTCAGATAGTTGAAGAATACGAAAAGCGTTTGCTTGAAAGAATAAAGCAAACACTTGATGATAACGAAATAAATATTGACGAGCAAAGAGTTCTTACAGAGGTTGCAATCTTTGCCGATAAGGTTGCGGTTGCGGAAGAAACGGTAAGGCTCAGAAGTCATTTTGAACAGCTTAAAAAATTTCTTGAATACGACGAGCCTGTAGGAAGAAAAATTGACTTCATTATTCAGGAGATGAACCGTGAGGCAAATACAATCGGATCAAAGGTGCAGGACGCCGTTCTTGCTCATAAGGTTGTAGATATAAAAAGTGAGATCGAAAAAATAAGAGAGCAGGTACAGAACATAGAATAAGGTGAGATTATGAAGCTTGTAAACATAGGATTCGGCAATCTGGTAAACTTAAATAAGCTCACAGCAGTAGTCGCGCCCGATTCGGCTCCTGTGAAACGAATCGTTCAGGAGGCTAAATCCAACGGAATGTTAATTGACGCAACCTGCGGACGCAAGTGCAAGGCAGTTATAATTACAGAAAACAACCACGTTGTACTTTCTGCAATTTCCTGTGAAGCAATACAGAACAGAAGCGATGAAAGTGAGGAACAGCGCGATGAACAATAAAAAACGCGGAAAGCTCGTGCTGTATTCGGGTTCGTCAGGAGTAGGTAAAGGCACTATATTATCTGAGCTTTTAAAGCGTGATCCCGGCATCAGAGTTTCGGTGTCAAACACGACGCGCAGTCCCAGAAAGGGTGAAATTGACGGCGTACACTATAATTTCGTCACCAAAGAGCAGTTTGAAAAGCTTATTTCCGAAGACGGTTACCTTGAGTATGCCGAATATTGTGAAAATTACTACGGCACGCCCAAAAAGCCTGTTGAAGATATGCTTGATCAGGGTTATAATGTTTTTCTTGAAATTGAGGTTCAGGGAGGACTTCAAATTATGGAAAAATATCCCGATGTATTAAGTATTTTCATACTTCCTCCGTCAATGGATGTTCTTGAAAAAAGACTCAGGCGCAGAGGAACGGAGGACGAAGAAACCATTCAAAAGCGCCTTGACGAGGCAAAGCGCGAAATCGGCTTTAAGGATAAATACAAATATAATGTAGTCAACGGCAAGCTTGAAACTGCCGTAGAGGAAATACTTGAAATACTTTATAAAGAAGTTTCAAATAATAATTAAGCAAATATTTTAAGGAGAGATATATATGCACAGAGTAGATGTAGATGAATTATTTGAAGGAAAGCAGAGCAAATATGCCCTTGTAGTAGGTGTTTCAAAAAGAGCACGACAGATTACAGAGTCACTTGAGGACGAGGGAGTTGTAACCGACGAAAAGCCTGTGCTTCTTGCAATTGATGAAATCAAAAGCCATAGAATAAATCTTATTGAACCCGACGAAGATGAACTCTGATTTAGTCGCCAAAATTGCGGTTGAAAACACGCTGTATTCGTTTGATAAGCCGTTTGACTATGCAGTTCCGCAGAATTTGTGCGAGAGCTGTAAAAAGGGCGTCAGAGTGTTGATACCGTTTGGAAGAGGTAACAAAAAATGTCAGGGTATTGTTACTGACATCATGTATTCACAAACAGACGGCTTAAAAACAATTCTGAGCGTTCTTGACAAAGAGCCTGTCTTATCGGATGAAATGCTTAAAACTGCACAGTTTATGAAAGAGCATTATTTTTGTACGCTGTACGAAGCGTTTAAAACCATGCTTCCGGCAGGAATTAATTACAGACTTACAACTGTTTACGGCGTAAGAGATATTTCACCCGATGATAATATCAGTCTTGATTTTGAGGAACAGAGAATTTTTGATTATCTTTTTTCAAAGCGCAAGTCTGTAAAGTCAGATACAATTCTTGACGCGTTCGGACTTTCCGATACACGAATTCTTGATGAAATGGTATCAAAAGGCGTGCTGTATAAGTCCGACGAGGCTTTTCGCAGAGTTTCGGACGCGGTTATGAAAATGGCAGCGGTTTCGCCGAATGTTGACTTATCGTCAGTAAAACTTACCCCGAAGCAGAAAAGTATTGTAGAGCTTATAGAAATGACTGGCGGAACATCTGTAAAGGAGATATGCTATTTTACAGGAGTTTCTTCTTCCGTAATTGACGCACTTTACAAAAAGGGAGTCATATATTTTTATGATGAAGAAGTATTCAGAATTGATAGACGAGGCGCAGAATCAAATCTTACCGAAATAGTTTTGTCTGATGAACAGATGAATGCCTGCAATTCGCTTTATGCCGAATACAAAGATTCAAAACCTCATATAAGCCTGCTCTACGGCGTAACGGGTTCAGGCAAGACAAGTGTTTTTTTAAAACTGATTGAGAAAGTAATTGACGATGATAAGGGCATAATTGTAATGGTGCCCGAAATTTCTCTTACTCCTCAGTTTGTATCGCTTTTTTCAAAGCGGTTCGGCGATAAAATAGCCGTGTTTCACAGTGCGCTTTCTCTCGGGGAAAGACTTGATGAGTACAAAAGGGTTAAAAAAGGAATTGCAAAAATTGTGATCGGTACCCGAAGCGCGGTTTTTGCTCCGTTTGATAAACTCGGACTTATAATTATGGACGAGGAGCAGGAGTACAGCTACAAATCAGAAAGCTCACCGAGGTACCATGCGCGCGAAATTGCGAAGTTCAGATGCGCTCAGAACAATGCACTTCTTGTTTTAAGCTCGGCAACTCCGAGCGTTGAAACCTATTATTATGCAAAAAACGGCCGCTATTCTCTCAACACTCTTAAAAAGCGTTACGGCACAGCTACCTTGCCGGAAGTCGTAACTGCCGATATGAACGTTGAAATGCAAAACGGCAATACAACAGGATTTTCAGACGTGCTTCTTGAAAATCTTAAATACAACCTTGAACATGGAAAACAGTCAATTTTACTGCTGAACAGAAGAGGACACAACACATTTGTTTCCTGTCGCTTTTGCGGTGAATCCGTGACCTGCCCCAACTGTTCAATATCTCTTACCTATCACAGCGCAAACAACAGGCTGATGTGCCATTACTGCGGATATTCGGTTCCCTATACCGACGAATGTCCTATCTGCCACAGCAAGTCGCTGCGTTTTGGAGGTACGGGAACTCAAAAAGCCGAAAAGGATATTTCTGAGATTTTTCCGAACGCAAGAATTTTGCGTATGGATACCGACGCAACTTCTTCCAAATCGTCATATGAAAAAATGATTTCTGCATTCGCAAAAGGCGACTATGATATTCTTGTAGGAACGCAGATGGTGGCAAAGGGACTTGATTTCCCAAACGTAACATTGGTGGGTGTTCTTAACACAGACCATATGCTGTATGCAGACGATTACCGAAGCTATGAACGCTCGTTCTCGCTTCTTACACAGGTGGTGGGACGAAGCGGAAGGGGAAACTCAAAGGGAATGGCTGTCATTCAGTCATACACACCCGATAACCTTATAATATCTATGGCGGCAAATCAGGATTATGATACATTTTACAACACCGAAATACAAGTGCGTAAGTCTATGCTTTATCCGCCGTTTGCCGATATTTGCTTAATAGGCTTTGTGGGTGAAAATCAAGCTCTTACTTTAAAGGCGGCAAACGCTTTTTTAAAGTCCTTTATAAGCCTTTCCAAAAGCGATTATCCGACAATTCCTCTGCGTATTCTCGGACCGTCGCCTGCGCTTGTGGTAAAGGTGAGCAATAAATTCAGATATAAACTTATAATAAAATGTAAAAACAACCGTGAATTCAGAAAGCTGTTATCAGCGCTTCTGACAGAGTTTGGGAAAAATAAGGAATACAGCAGTGTTACGGCGTATGCAGATATGAATGCGCTGATATGCTGATAAATGAAAGGAATAACTATGGCAATCAGACAAATTGTTAAAGAGGGCGACGATATCCTCAAAAAAAAATGCAGAACTGTAGAAAAATTTGATGAGCGGCTGGCAACTCTGATTGACGATATGACAGAAACTCTGCACCTTTCAAAGGGCGTTGGACTTGCCGCACCTCAGGTCGGAGTGCTCAGACGAGTAGTTGTAATTGACGTTGGAGAAGGCGTAATTGAACTTGTAAATCCCAAGATCATCGCCTACAGCGGCGAGCAGGAAACCCTTGAGGGATGTCTTTCCTGTCCCGGTGAATGGGGAATTACACGCAGACCCGATTATGTAAAAGTAAAAGCTCAGGACAGATTCGGAAAGGAATTTACCATTGACGGCAGGGAACTTCTGGCAAAAGCGTTTTGTCATGAAATTGACCACCTTGACGGTATTATTTTTAAAGAGGTTGCAATCAGAATGCTTACGCCTGAAGAGATCAGGGAAATGGATTTATAAACTTTTTTCAATTTTCTATTAATTAGACAAAGTATAAAAAATAGAAAGCCTGTGAAGCAATATGAACATTATATATATGGGTACTCCCGATTTTGCCGTACCTGCACTTAAAAAGCTTGCGTCTTCAAGCCATACCGTATCTGCGGTGTTTACTCAGCCTGATAAACCCAGAGGCAGAAAAATGATTATGACTCCGCCTGATGTAAAGGTATGCGCTCAGGAACTCGGAATACCCGTGTATCAGCCTGATTCAATGAAAAGCCAAGAGGCGCTTGAAATTATAAATAAGTATAATCCCGACGTAATTGTTGTTGCGGCTTACGGAAAAATTCTTCCGAAGGCTGTGCTTGATACACCGAAATACGGCTGTGTCAATATTCACGGATCTCTTTTGCCAAAATACAGAGGAGCTTCGCCGATTCAGCAGGCAGTCCTCAACGGCGACAAAATAACAGGAATTACAACAATGCTTATGGATGCAGGACTCGACACGGGAGATGTTCTTATGACCTCCAAAACCGAAATAGGCGAGAATGAAACATCGGGAGAGCTTTTTGACAGACTTGCATTGCTCGGCGGAGAGCTTATTTTAGAAACGCTTTCTGCTCTTGAAAACGGAACGGCAGTTCCAAAAAAGCAGGATGAAGGTCTTGCTACGCATACTGCAAAAATAGATAAATCATTTTGTCCGATTGACTTTTCTAAGTCTGCCGCTGAAGTCCACAATAAGGTTAGAGGATTAAATCCTTGGCCGGTAGCAACTTCAAAAATTGGCGAAAAAAACGTAAAAATTTATACAACAAGGTTATGTAATAAAACCGGAACAAGCGGAACAATAATAAGTATAAAGCCTCTTATTATTGCCTGCGGCGAGGGTTCGGTAGAAATTACCGAAATTCAGCCCGAGGGCAGGAAGAGAATGTCCGCCGAGGCATTTACGGCAGGACATCAGCTGAAGATAGGTGAAACTGTAGGATAGAAAGGTGTGTGAACTATGCCGTATTTTTATGGATTTGACTGGACTTATATGGCTTTTATTCTGCCATGTATCGTAATAACTCTGATATGTCAGATAAATGTAAAATCAACTTTTTCAAAATATTCAAAGATAAGAAATACTCGCAATTTAACGGGTGCTCAGGCGGCTGAATATGTACTCAGACAAAACGGAGTATCGGGCGTGAGCATTGAACACGTTTCGGGCAGCCTTACCGACCACTTTGACCCGCGCACAAACGTAATAAGGTTATCTGATTCTGTTTATAACAACACATCTGTTGCCGCTGTCGGAGTAGCCGCACACGAGGCAGGTCACGCCGTACAGCACGCTCAGAACTATTTGCCTAACAAAATAAGGTCAGCAATTCTGCCTATGGCAAGACTTGGTTCTCAGCTTAGCTGGATATTAATTTTAATCGGTCTTTTATTCACTGCCAGAGCTGGATATATAATCCTTTATATAGGTATTGCACTGTTTTCTCTTTCGGTGCTTTTTACCGTTGCGACTTTGCCTGTTGAGTTCAATGCCTCAAAACGTGCTCTTGAATGTATCAGAGATACAGATTTGCTCTACGGCGAAGAATATACAGGCGCAAAGCGAACCTTGCAGGCGGCTGCAATGACCTATGTTGCGTCTGCGCTTACTGCGGTAATGCAGCTTTTACGATTAATTTTAATTGCAAGAAGAAGAAACTAACCTGATTTACGGAGAGATGTAATGTCAAGCCCAAGAAACACAGCTTTTAATGTGCTTTTAAAAATTGAACAGGATAACGCGTATTCAAATATTGCGCTTAATAATGCCATAAAGGAAAATAAATTAGGCAGTCTTGACAGCTCTTTTGTATCGGCTCTTGTTTACGGTGTGCTTGAGCGTAAAATTACTCTTGATTATATTATCAGACAATACTCTAAAATTCCTTTAAGAAAAATAGAACTTAAAACAAAAATTATACTCCGTCTTGGAATTTTACAGCTGATTTTTATGGATAAAATCCCTGAAAGCGCGGCGGTGAATGAAAGCGTTAATCTTGCAAAAAAGCATAGGCTTCAAAAATCATCGGGCTTTATCAACGGAATACTCAGAAGCATTACAAGGGCTGAAGTAAAATATGTTTTGCCTGACAAAAGCGATATAGTGCGGTATTTTTCAGTAAAGTATTCAGCACCGCAGGAGCTTATAAAATTATGGATTGATTCCTATGGAGAATTAAATACCCAAATGCTTCTTGAAAATCTGAACGGCAGACCAAAAATATGCGCGAGGATAAACACTCTCAAAACAGATAAAAAGACTCTCTGCGCAGAACTTTTAAAGCAAAATGTAAAATCACAGGAAGTACCGTTTCTTAAAAATGCAGTTATCCTTAAAAACACAGGCTCGGTTGAGCATCAAAAAGCATTTAAAGAAGGAAAGTTTCATATTCAGGATTTGTCCTCTCAGTTATGCGTAGATTTTCTTTTTCCGAAACCGCGGGATATTATGCTTGATATCTGTTCAGCGCCCGGAGGAAAAACCTTTACAGCTGCGCAGTATATGAATGATAGGGGAAAGATTTTTGCCTGTGATTTATACGAACATAAATTAAAGCTTATTAAAGACGGTGCAAAACGTCTTGGCATAAATTCTATTGTTACCTTAAAGCGCGACGGCGCGTCGTCAGATATATCGCTTCCAACGGCGGATAAAATTCTTTGCGACGTTCCCTGCAGCGGACTTGGAATACTTTCACGTAAGCCCGAAATACGGTATAAAGACGATTTGATTTCAGATGAATTGCCTAAGCTTCAATACGAAATTCTATGCAAAAGCGCAGAATATCTTGCAAGCGGCGGACGGCTTGTTTACTCAACCTGCACGCTCAATCCTGCTGAAAATAACGAAAACGCACAGCGTTTTCTTGAAGAACATACCGATTTCTACGGCGTAAAGCTAAATCTTCCCGAAGGAATATGCCGTGCTTTTAATGAAAACGAATATGAGCTTACATTAATGCCTCATACAGCAGGCACCGACGGCTTTTACATTGCTGTATTCGGAAAGAAGGCATAATGATGAATTTACTTACCGATATAAAATCAATGACGCTTTCCGAGCTTGAAGAGTATGTAACGCAAAACGGGTTTCAGAAATTCAGGGCTAAACAGATTTATTCATGGCTTGCAAAAAGCGTAACATATTTTGACGAAATGAAGAACCTGCCGTCGGACCTAAAAAGCTTTTTAAAAACAAGTTGTTACATTTCTGTTGCAAATATTGAAAAAAAACTTGTTTCAAGGTATGATAAAACAGTAAAGTATCTTTTTTCCTTTAATGACGGAGAATGTGTTGAAGCAGTTGTAATGAGCTATAAACACGGATATTCGATCTGCATATCAACACAGGTTGGCTGCAAAATGGGATGTACATTCTGCGCAACGGGAAAGAGCGGTTTTTCACGCAGTCTTACTGCTTCTGAAATGCTTGCACAGATTGAGGCGGCGCAAAATGACCTTAAAGTAAGAATATCGAATGTTGTGCTGATGGGAATGGGTGAACCGCTTGATAATTTTGACAATGTGGTAAAGTTCCTTTATCTTGTATCGTCGGATGACGGCCTTAACATAGGCATGAGGCACATAACGCTTTCAACCTGCGGAATAGTACCTAAAATTTACGAGCTTGCAAAGCTTCATCTCGGAATAACTCTTTCAATTTCTCTGCATGCGCCAAACGACGAAATCAGGCAGAAAACTATGCCTATTGCTCATAAATATTCTATTGAAGAATTATTACAGTCTTGCAGAGATTATTTTAAAACGACAGGCAGACGTGTAACCTTTGAATATTCAATGATAAGCGGAGTTAATGACAGTGACGAAAATGCCAGAGAGCTTGCAGACCGCCTTAGCGGTATGAACTGCCATGTAAATCTTATCCCTGTAAACACAGTTGAAGGTACTGGATACATAAAAAGCAATATAAAAAGACAGCAGTCTTTTATAGATATACTTGCCGCAAAGAATATTACGGCAACTGTAAGACGGACGCTCGGCAGCGATATAAACGCTTCGTGCGGTCAGCTTAAACGAAAACATTTTAATGAAGGAGGTAAATAACTTGGAAGTATTCAGCAAAAGCGATATCGGACTTGTCCGCACTCAAAATCAGGATGATTGCCGCTTCGGAGTTATTTCTCCCAGCTGTGTATGGGCGGTAGTATGCGACGGTATGGGAGGTGCAAACGGCGGAAATATTGCAAGTGCAGCCGCAGTTGATTATATAAGCACTAAAATTACCGATTTATATAAAGAGGATATGACTAAAGAACAGATTGGCGAACTGATGGCAGAAATAGTTGTCAATGCAAATATGAAGGTTTTTGAGCTTTCAACATCCGACCCTGATCTTGCGGGAATGGGAACGACCTGTGAATTTGTATTTGTCAAGGATACCACAGTCCACGTTGTACATGTCGGTGACAGCCGTACATACGCAATACGAGGCGGCAAAATAAAGCAGCTTACCGAAGACCATTCTGTAGTACAGGAAATGGTGCGCAGAGGTGAGCTGACATATGAAGAGGCACAAAACCATCCAAACAAAAACTTCATTACAAGAGCGCTCGGAATCAAGCCGTCTGTAAGGCTTGATTATATTGAAGCTAATTTTATTTACGGCGATATACTTCTTGTTTGCACCGACGGACTTTCAAACTGTGTTTCAACAGGCGATATGGTGAAAATATGCCATGAAAACCGCGGTGAAGGACTTATAACAAAGCTTGTTGACTGTGCAAAGGACGGCGGCGGAACCGATAACATAACAGCAACAGTTATTTATTAACATACGGGAGTGACTCTTTTGGATAAATATATAGGCAAAAGACTTGACGGTCGTTATGAAATTCACGAGCTTATCGGCGTTGGCGGTATGGCAAGTGTTTATCGCTGTACTGACACAATTGATGACCGAGAGGTAGCAATAAAAATATTAAAGGATGAATATCTTAATAACGAGGAGTTTATCCGCAGATTTAAAAATGAATCAAAAGCTATTGCTATGCTTTCGCACCCCAATATTGTAAAGGTTTATGACGTTAGCTTCGGAGATATGATTCAGTACATTGTAATTGAATATATTGACGGCATTACGCTTAAGGAATACATCGACCAGCAGGGTATTATTGAGTGGAAAGACGCGCTTCATCTTACAACTCAGGTACTCAAAGCACTTCAGCACGCTCATGAATGCGGCATTGTTCACCGTGACATAAAACCGCAGAATATAATGTTGCTTCAGGACGGAACAATAAAGGTTACAGACTTTGGTATTGCAAGATTTTCCGATAAATCAACCCGTACAATGACTGACCAGGCAATTGGTTCTGTACATTATATTGCCCCCGAACAGGCAAGAGGAGATACAACAGACGGAAAGACAGACATTTACTCTGTAGGAGTAATGCTTTATGAAATGCTGACAGGCAAGCTGCCGTTTGACGGCGAAAGCGCAGTGTCTGTTGCGCTTATGCAGCTTCAGTCAACTCCGAAGCGCCTTAGAGAAATCAACCCCGGAATACCGATAGGTCTTGAGCAAATTACAATGAAGGCAATGCAGAAGCTGCCGTCCGAACGCTATACTTCTGCGGCAGAAATGCTCAGTGATATTGAGCGTTTCCGCCTTAATCCGTCAATTGTGTTTGATTATGGTTCATCATTTGTAGATAATCAGCCTACAAAATTTGTTGGTTCGCTTAAGGATACAAAAAAATCTGAAACAAAGCAGATTGTTAAAAATGATAAATTATCAGATAATGAGGAAGATAACGATGATGACAGCGATAATTATATAAAAGAACACAAGCCGTCATATTATGCCGTTAAGGGCATTTTGATTGCGGCCGTTGCAGTATGTGCAGTATTCTTTTTGCTTGCAATGTTCAGAGGCTGTAATTCAGCGCAGGCAAAGGATGTTCAGGTTCCGGATCTCATCGGAAAGACTCTTGTTGAGGCTAAAGAGAATAACCCAAATAACTTTGTTTTTGAGATAAAAAGCAAATACGACGAATCTAAAGAAATGGGAGTCATACTTGACCAGGAGCCTGCTCCCGAATCTATGAAAGTAAAAACAGGTTCAACAATTACGCTCACCGTAAACGGCACCGATACAGAGGTTTCTGTTCCGTTTGTAACAAATTACAGCGAAAAAGAAGCCATGCAGGCATTAAGAGATAAAAACCTTATGCCGGAAGTGGTTTACGTTGAAAATACAAAAACACCCAAAGGATACACAATAGAAACTTTCCCAAAAGCTGGAGTTAAGTCAACAATCGGCTCGACCATCTATATTTATATTGCCAACGGTGCAAGAACCGAGCAGGTTACTTTGCCGTCGGTAACAGGACTTATGTTATCAGAGGCTAAAACTCAGCTTGAATCACTCGAACTTACGGTAGAAGTGCAGTATGACGATGAAAGCAAAGAGCCTAAGGATACTGTTTTGGGAATGTCTCCGCTCCAATACGGAAAGGTTGACAAAGGAACAGTCGTAACGCTTAGTGTAAGTTCGGGAGAGGGGGATAAGAATACCGTAAATGTATTTGTTGATTTGCCTTCAAATACAGATAATTCGGTAGAAATGACTGTAATTGTTGACGGTGTTGTAGACACAAAGTATTCAAAAACACTTGTTCCTATGTATAACAAAACCTGTACGCTTGAATTTACCGGTTCAGGTACTTCAACCGTTGTAGTACAGCTTGACGGTCAGGTTTACCGTGAATATACCATTGATTTTTCAACATCAACAATTAATACAACAGGAAAATATGAATACGTTCCTCCAACAACAGCCCCGACGCAAGAACCTGAATCTGAACCAACATATCAGACGGATCCTGAACCTGAACCAACGTATCAGACAGATCCCGAACTACCCACAGGCGGAGAGATAACAAACGGAATTGAATAAATATGAATACTCTACAGGGGATTTTAATGAAATCAATCGGCGGATTTTACTATGTCCGCTGCAATAATACGGATTATGAATGTAAGGCAAGAGGAAGCTTTCGCAAGAGCGGCAGCTCTCCTGTTGTCGGCGACAGAGTAATTATAAGCGTACCCGATGACGGCTATGCGACAATTGAAGAGATTTTGCCGCGCAAAAACAAGCTTAAACGTCCTGCACTTGCCAACATTGATGCACTTGTAATCGTTTGCTCCACAGTTGATCCTGCACCGAATTTTACTGTCATTGACAAAATGACTGCGGCAGCTGTCAATAACGATATGACGCCGGTCATTGCGATATCAAAAAACGATTTGCAAAACGGCGATGAGATTGCCGAAATTTATAGAAATTCAGGAATAGATGTTTTTCAATGTTCACCTCAAGATACCTGCGGCGCAGATAAGCTGAAAAGTTTTCTGCGCGGCAAGGTGTCAGCATTTACGGGAAACAGCGGAGTCGGAAAATCGACCTTGTTGAATATGCTTTTTCCGAACCTTGAACTTGAAACCGGCAATATAAGTCAGAAACTCGGCCGTGGAAGACATACAACAAGGGTTGTTGAGCTTTTTGAGCTTGACGGATGCTTTGTTGCAGATACGCCGGGATTTTCTACTGTTGATTTGCAGAGATACGAGATGATAGACAAATCTCAGCTGCAATATTGCTTCCCGGAGTTTGAAAAATATCTCGGAGAATGTCAGTTTACCTCCTGTGCGCATATATGTGAAAAGGGATGCAGAATATTAGATGCAGTTAAGGACGGCGAAATTCAGCCTACCCGTCATCGCAGTTACGTGACAATGTACAACGAGGTAAAAGACATAAAATCGTGGCAGATTAAGGAGTAAATAATGCGCTGTATAATTATTGCAGGTTCACCCGATACAAATATCAGCTTTATAAAACACACTGTTAAAGAAAGTGATTTTGTTATTTGTGCAGACAGAGGATATTCTTTTGCAAAAGAAGCGGGCATAATGCCTGATGTTGTCGTGGGTGACTTTGATTCCTGCAATGAAGAAGTACAGACAGAAAGTGAGATTGTACGCCTTAGTCCTCAAAAAGATGATACCGACACCATTCATTCAATTGATATTGCCTTTGACCGCGGATACAGCGATATTGTGCTATTGGGAGCGCTTGGAGGCAGACTTGACCATACCTATGCCTGTATCAGCGCGCTTGAGTATATACATTTAAAAGGAGGCAGGGGAGTACTGCTTTCTGAGAATGAATATGCGGAGTTTTTGCCTGTGGGAGAGCATATCTACAGCGGATACTGCGGAAAAACTTTTTCGCTGTTTCCGTTTGGATGCGAAAAGGTTTGTGTTTCGTATGTCGGAGCTGAGTATCCGCTTGACAAAGGATGTCTTAACAGCAGCTATCCAATGGGAGTGTCAAATATATTTAATCAGAATGAATGTAAAATAAGAATTTATAACGGAAATGCAATAATTATAATTAATTTGTCAGAGACTTTGAATTAATAAATATTTTATTATTAATATTCTTTTATAAAAACAAAATGAATGTATATTGTGTATAATATTTTATATATAACTTTATATGGGGGTATAGCTCAGCTGGGAGAGTGTTTGACTGGCAGTCAAAAGGTCACGGGTTCGAGCCCCGTTATCTCCACCAGAAACTTAATAAGCATATTTTCCGGAGTTTTGCAGTTTTTCTATAACAAAACTGTAATTATAATGACACTTTTAAATCTTGAAAAGAATAATAATACTGTGTTATAATTCTTTTCGGACAAAATTGTTTTCTGAAAATTAATCTGGAGTTGAAAAATAGTATGTCATTGTGTATGGGTTGTATGCAGGAAATCGGCAATAACAAGATTTGTCCTGCATGCGGTTTTAATAATTCTGATAAACAGAGTTCACCGTTTTTGCCTTACGGAACAGTTCTTTCAAACAGATATATAATAGGTGCGGGTATAGATACAAACGGCGAAAGCACACGTTACATCAGCTTTGACAAGCAAACAGGCGATGTTGTAATAGTATGTGAATTTTTGCCTATAGGACTTTTCAGCCGTGAAGAGGATACGTGCGAAGTAAAAATTAACTATGAAAACCGCCTTTCATATAACAAACTCAAAGATGAATTTATAAACTATTACCGAATACTCTCAGAACTTCGAGAGCTTTCTGCTCTGATGAACATACACAATATATTTGAAGAAAACAACACCGTTTATGTTGTTGAGGAAAACGAAGACCTTATTCCGTTTGAAGAGTATGTTGAAAGAAGCGGAGGAAGCCTTGAATGGGACATTGCGCGCCCTCTGTTTATGCCAGTTATTTCTGCGCTTGAGGCAATGCATAAACGCGGAATAGGACACTATGCAATTGCACCCAAGAATATGTACATTACTGCTTCGGGCAAAATTAAAATATCGTGTTTTGCAACAGAAAACGAGCGCAAACGCGGTACGGCTCTGAAATCTCAGTTGTTTTCAGGCGCGGCTGCTCCCGAGCAATATGATAACAATTTCCCGCTTGATGATATAACCGATATTTACTGCTTCTGCGCTACGCTGTTTTATGCACTTACAGGCCATCTTCCCAAAAGTGCGCCCGAGCGCCGCAAAGACAGCAGGCTTCTTATGAGTACGACAACCGTTAAAAGACTTCCTCCTCACGTTGTTTCTGCTCTTGCAAACGGCTTGCAGGTTGATCGTGAAAACAGAATTACCGATTTTGATGAGCTTCGTTCACAGCTTTCCGTTGCTCATACAGCAAAAGCAATTCAGGAGGAAATATCCCGTACTGCAAGTATGAATCTTGCTAAAGGCGAACGCAGCAGAAAAGGCAGAAACGGAATGTCAAACACGTCAATACTTATTATTGCTTCTGCTGTTACCGTACTTATTTTAGGCATTGCAGGTGTATTTTGGCTTATGCAGAATCCGCTTGCAGGAATGTTCGGAGGCAATACTTCAGGTACGGAGTCGTCAACTCAGAGCACCGAATGGACAGGAGCCACAATTCCTAACTATGTCGGAATGAAGTATGACGAGGTGCTTAAAGGCAGTCAGGCTGATTCAACTATTACTGTCTACAGAAATTATACAGATGAATACAGCGACGAATTCGCTGAAGGAACTGTTATGTCACAAAATCCTCCGGCAGGTTCAAAAATAACTCAGGAGGACAGCATAGTAGTAAGTATTACTGTCAGCAAGGGTTCGCAAATGAGAGAACTTCCTAAAGTAGAGGGATTAAAGCTTGATGAAGCGGCTTCGGATATTGCGGCTCAGGGACTTCTGGCAACGGCTGAATACCAATACAGCACCACAGTTGCTGAAAACAGAGTTATCGGATACAAAAATCATCAGGTCGGAGATACGCTTGAATACGGTACAAACATCACTATAATAGTCAGCAAAGGAAAAGAACCTAAACCTACAGCTAACAGTAATTAATAATAAAATTTGAGCCTCTGTGAAGTTACATACTTACACAGAGGCTTTGTTTTGCGCGATATTTTTAATATTTCGCTCGGAATATTGAATAAGATTAAACAGCGAGGACGCTCCCTTATCAAAATATGAGGAAATAACGTCAGGAGAAAGAGGCAGAGAAAGCTCATTGTTTTCAATCAGAGCGTCAATCATTTCAAGGTCAACAAGCATAGAAGCGGAAGTAAGATTTTTGTACCTGTTCCTGTCAACCGAAAACATCGTTTGCGAGTTGTTTTCTTCGGCACAGTAAATCGTTCTGAAAATCTGATATTGCGCGCACATAAGATAATTACTGACGCAGTTAGTCAGCTTTTTGTTTCCTATCTGAGCAAGCAAATCAAAAATAACAGTTGTTGTATTCATCAGAAGTTTTTTGTTTATCTGATTAATCATATGTCCCTTTAAATGCCTGATCTCATCACTTTCAGGAAGGTCGTCGGATGTAATTGAAGCAAGCCTGCGCTGAACGGTTCTGCCAAGAAGATAATCGCACGAAACCTCGTAATACTCAGCCAGTTTAACAAGAAAGTCAAGTCCGCATTCGCGAATTCCTTTTTCGTAGTGAGATAGCAGCGCCTGAGAAATGTCCAAATCAGCAGCGACTTGTTTTTGACTTATTCCCCGCTCTTTTCTTAAAAATGTAATAATTCTCGGAAAATCGTTTTCCAAAACTTGACACCTCAATTTCATAGATAGTATAATATTACCGCATACGGACTGCCTGAAAAATAAAGGTTGTAGCTGTGCTGTAGGCATATAAACCGATTCGGAAATAAATAATACAATAAGTATAATATATTTATAACCATTTGTAAATAAAAAACGGAGAATTTTATGAAATCATACGTAATTCATTTTATACGTCACGGTTCTATTGACGAAACACTTTCAGGAAAATATATCGGAACAACTGACGTTTCATTGTCCGATAAGGGAAGAATGGACTTAAAAAAGCTTGATTTTGAATATAAATACCCTGGTACGCAGGTAGTATTTACAAGTCCTCTAAAGCGCTGTACGGAGACCTGCAAAATACTCTATCCTGAACATAATCCGCTTTCGATTCCTGCTTTATCTGAATGTAATTTCGGAGAGTGGGAAGGTAAAACCGCAGATGAATTGAAGTCAGACCCCGATTTTGAAAAATGGCTTGCAGGCGACAGCTCCGTAAAGCCGCCGAGGGGAGAGAGCAACGCGGATTTTACCCGACGAATTTGCAGAATGTTTGAAAGCATTGTTGAAGGTCTGATGAAAACAGGAACAACCGAAAGCGTTATTGTAACGCACGGCGGTGTAATTATGACGCTTCTTGCAGTTTACGGACTTCCGCAGGCAAAGCCTTATGAATGGACTATGGATAACGGCTTCGGATATTCGCTTAGAATAACTCCTATGCTGTGGCAGCGTGACAAGGTATGTGAGGTTTTTGACTCTGTTCCGTACGAAAAAGATAATAAATGACTTTTTTGTTAAATTGTAGCATATTTTACAATCTTTCAAACATTAATGTGCAATAATATCTGTGTAAACATAATTATATAAGGAGATAATCATATGGCAGACTATAAAATTACATTGCTCAAGGGCGACGGAATAGGCCCTGAAATTGTTAATCAAGCAGTAAAGGTCCTCGATAAAGCAGGAGAAAAGTTCGGTTTCTCGGTTGAATATGACGAGGCTTTGCTCGGCGGATGCGCTATTGACGCAACAGGAGTTCCGCTCCCGGATGAAACAGTTGCAAAGTGTAAGGCGTCAGACAGTGTTTTGCTCGGAGCAGTAGGCGGACCCAAATGGGATACATTGCCAGGAAATATTCGTCCTGAGGCAGGACTTCTCGGAATCAGAGGAGCGCTCGGTCTTTTTGCAAATCTTCGCCCATCCGTAATCTTTGGACCTTTAAAGAGTGCGTCTCCGATTAAGGATGAAATCATAGGCGGAAACCTTGATATAATGATTGTAAGAGAGCTTACAGGCGGCATTTACTTCGGTGAGCGCGGAAGAAAAGAGGTTGACGGGCAGCCGGCAGCTTGGGATACGGAAATGTACACCGTAGCAGAGATTGAAAGAATTGCACGCGTGGCATTTGACCTTGCGATGAAGAGAAACAAAAAGCTCACCAGTGTTGACAAGGCAAACGTACTTGAGTCCTCACGCCTTTGGAGAGAGACTGTAATAAAGGTGTCAAAGGATTATCCTGAAGTTGAGCTCAATCATCTTTATGTTGACAACTGTGCAATGCAGCTTGTAAGAAATCCCGGTCAGTTTGATGTAATTGTTACTTCAAACATCTTCGGCGACATTTTGTCTGATGAAGCTTCTATGATCGCCGGTTCAATCGGAATGTTAGCTTCGGCAAGTCTGGCAGGTGAAAAGTTCGGCCTTTATGAACCGATTCACGGCTCTGCACCCGATATTGCAGGACTTGGCATTGCAAATCCGCTTGCAACGATTCTTTCAGTTGCAATGATGCTCCGCTATTCTCTCGATCAGGGTAAAGCGGCAGATGCAATTGAAGCAGCAGTTGCTAAAGTGCTTGAAACATACCGCACTCCTGATATATATGAAGACGGAATGACAAAGGTTAGCTGTGAAGAAATGGGCGACCTTGTCTGCAAAGCACTTTAATCGGGTGATTCAAATGCAGTTTTATGATATGCACTCTCACATATTGCCCGAATTTGATGACGGGGCAAAATCAGTTGATGAAAGCATTTCAATGCTTGATTGCTTAAAAAAGCAAAGCGTTACAAATGTTTGTTTTACTCCTCATTTCTATACAAATGAAATGAGTGCGGAGGATTTTGTTGAAAAGCGCAGAGAGGCTTATGAAAAGTTTCTGCCGCATAAGCCTGATGATATGAACATTGTTCTCGGTACAGAGGTATATGTAACTAAATTTCTGTTCAGCAATGATGATTTATCAGAGCTGACGTACGGAAAATCAAAGTATATTCTCACCGAATACAGCTATGGTTCTTCTTTTTCGGATAAAACTATGAATTATTTTTATATGCTTATAGAAAACCACAAATTGATTCCGGTTTTACCGCATGTTGAGCGTTATTCAGCTTTGATGGATGACCCGTCGTTAATTCGTGAATTAAAAGATATGGGAGTTATAATTCAGACAAATGCCTGTAATTATGCAAAGAAATCATCTGTTTTTAAAAGAAGAAAGCTTTTGAAGCTGATTAACGAAGGACTAATAGATATACTCGGAACTGATGCACATTCATTTACTCACAATACGCCGGAGGCTTATTCCCAGGCGGTGGAATGTATTAACAGTAAATGCGGAAGCAGTACATTAAAGCGAATGATGAATACTGCCGAAAAAATATTTAACAGTGCCGTTTAGCAATCAGACCTGCCTGAAAGGCAGGTCTTTTTTGCTTTATAGGAAACTGCATGGCGACTCTCGGACAAAGAATATAATTTGTTAAACTTGCCTGCTTGAATTGGGAGCAACATCATATCACTTTTTTACGTATAACACATATATTAACGTGACTTCATCATATATTTGTGAATGAGGTGTTTTATATATGTTTATTTCATCAGATTTGCAAATATTTCAATGGCTTATCAAAGCTAAACCAAGCGCATATGCCGCAATCAAAGGTTCGGAAGACTATCCGCAAATTAACGGAATGATAAAGTTTTATCAGACAAATATGGGAGTGTATGTAGTAACGTCTGTTGTAGGATTGCCTGATGATAATTCAATTTGCGGCAGCAGGATTTTTGCAATTCATATTCACAATGGAACAGGATGTTCTGGAGATGAAACAGACCCGTTTAAAGATGCAGGAACTCATTTCAATCCTAACGATTGTCCTCACCCGTATCATGCAGGCGATATGCCGCCTCTGTTTTCAGCCAATCACATAGCGTGGAACGCATTTCTTACAGATAATTTCACAGTAGATGATGTTACAGATCTGCCTATTATAATTCACTCCGGAGTTGATGATTTTACGACCCAGCCTTCGGGAAATTCGGGAAGCAAAATTGCCTGCGGAATAATAAGAAAAATTTAAAAATAAACAATAAACGCCGAAGTATTTCGGCGTTTATTTATTATAACGAATTTGTTTAATTGTGGAGTAAATATGCTTGTTTATACAAAATGTTCCAGAAAAAAGTCCAGAAAACGCTGTGCAGACCCGTCGGGCATTATGTTTTGTTTTGCATCATTAAAGCTGAACCACTCGGCTTTGTCAATTTCATTGTTAATTCCCGACAAATCCTCGCTTTTTGCAACGCAGCTGAAATTTAGCAAAAGCGTATTTGTAGGCGCGAAATACTCGCTCTTGTTATACTTAATATTATATAAATCAATTCCCGTTTCTTCTTTTACTTCTCTTTTAACGGCGTCTTCTGCGTTTTCTCCCTTATTGATGTAACCTGCAACAAGAACATTTCGCTTTTTACCATATTGCTGTATCAGTAAGATTTTATTCTTATCGGGATTCATAACCACCATACTGCAAGCGACTGAAAAAACAGGGAACCTGAACTCGCCGCACTTTGAACAGTAGGGAATGAGCCCTTCGTTTTTATGCTCTTTTTCAATAAGTTTATTTCCGCACTTACAGCAATAACTCATTATATCACCTTGGATTTTATATTTTTATTTTTTAAAACTTATATATCATACATATATGCGAATGAATGTGGATTTCAATATTTATATTAGATTTTTAGCTTCAGAATTTGTTTTATTGAGCCTTATTAATGTTATTATAAGCTTTGTACTTATGATTTATTTACAATCAATAATTCCGTTGTCAACTGATTTTCATCTTATATGAGAAAATATTATCAGATTATTTGTAAAATAAACTGAAAAAATGTTGAATATTTCACATGAATATGTTAAAATACAACTAATTAGTTTATTTTATTTTGTTTAAAATTATACAAATTATAAATAAACTCAGAATCAAAGCGGTACTCTGACGGGAATTGCCGAAAATTGTACGTATTATTATACATTTACGGCAGACGAAGCTTTTTATATAATATTATTAGGAAACACCGCACAATTATCAGGTAATTGTACTGTGTAATATACTTGATTCATTGTACGGAACTTCCTAAATTTTAAAACAGGAGGATATTATGAAACAATTTTTAAAATTTGTCTCAGTATTGTTGGTCGTTATGACAATTACAGGCGCCTGTCAAGCCGGACTGTCTGCGTTTGCAGCCACCGTGAAGTCTGACGCTGCTGCGGCATCTTATGACGCAGAAACAGCAGTTTCGGGAGCGTCAACATTGGTAAACGGCACTTGCGGAGATAATCTTAATTGGGAGCTTGACCTGACCACCGGTGTGCTCACAATCAGCGGAACCGGCGAAATGTATAATGATCTTGTATTAAGAAGATCAGACAGTGGTTACGTAAAAACCATTATAATTCAAAATGGTGTAACTTCAATCGGCGATTGGGCTTTTGCAGAATTCACAAATCTTGCAAGTATAGAAATCCCCGACTCAGTAACTTCAATCGGCTATGAAGCTTTTTTTTCCTGTACAAGCCTTGCGAGTATAGAAATCCCCGACTCGGTAACTTCAATCGGCGATCAAGCTTTTTATGAATGTACAAATCTTGCGAGTATAGAAATCCCCGACTCGGTAACTTCAATCGGCGAACATGCTTTTTATTGGTGTACAAGCCTTGCAAGTGTAAAACTCTCTAATTCATTAACTTCAATCGGCGATAGTGCTTTTTGTTGTTGCAAAAGCCTGGAGAGTATAGAAATTCCTAACTCTGTAACTTCAATCGGCGATTGGGCTTTTTATAGTTGCGAAAGCCTTGAGAGTGTAAAACTCTCTAATTCAGTAGCTTCAATCGGCTATGAAGCTTTTGAGAATTGTACAAGCCTTGCGAGTATAGAAATCCCCGACTCAGTAACTTCAATCGGCGAAAGCGCTTTTTATAATTGCACAAGCCTTGCAAGTGTAAAACTCTCTAATTCATTAACTTCAATCGGCGATAGAGCTTTTGAGGATTGTACAAGCCTTGCGAGTATAGAAATCCCCGACTCTGTAACTTCAATCGGCGAACAAGCTTTTTATTGGTGTACAAACCTTGCGAGTATAGAAATCCCTAACTCAGTAACTTCAATCGGCAAGGATGCTTTTTATAACTGTGGTCAACTTGTTATTTTTGGATATATTCATTCATATGCATATACTTACGCTATGGAAAACAATATTCCATTTATTACTTTGTCTACAAAATATTCCGGAAAAATAGAAGTAAACGTTGATTATGACGGTTCAGACCGTCTTCTTGTAAAAATCTCTAATGAATATAACGAGTCTCTCTTAAGAGCCGTTAAAGACGGAAATGCAGTATTCTCCGGCATTGACCAGGAGACAACGTATACTGTTGAGCTTCTTACAAAAAGCGGCAGACTTATAGACAAAAAGAGCAATGTAAAGCTTGCCTCGGATACTGCGTCTGTCAGCTTTAATAACGTTAATCTTTACGACTACACAGCTTCGGTAGTAGATGAAAACGGCAATAAAGTTAATGATTATACAATAACGTGGTTTGTAAATTCATCATCAGACCCGGAGTCAAAATCCGACACTGTAACAGACCTTAAAGCAGGAGACAATGTAAAATGTGCGGTTACAATCGGTGACGAGCTTAAAAAGATTTATGAAGTTCCCGAAGCAGTCACCACCACAGTACAGGCTTCTGACAAAAAGATTGTAATTAAGCTTAAAAAAGCAGAAACAAAGAATACAAAAATTATTGTTAAAGACATTAACGGCAATCCGTTGCCAAAGGCTGATGTCAGCATAATTCAAAAGGTAAATCAAAAGCTTAATACTGCTGTCACCTACACCGCAGACGAAAACGGTGAAATTACAGTATCACTCAGAACGCTTGAAACAGGAATTAAGGTTTTCAAAGAATCATATTTCAGTGCTTCCTGGTCCGGAGTTCCTGACGGCAAAGACATTACCATTGTGCTTGAATCCGCTGTTGGTGCGTCGTTTGTTCCCGTTATAAAAAGTAATTACATAAATGGTATTACGCACAGCAATGTAACAACCGATTCGCTAACATTCAGTATAAAAAACCTGACAAACGGAAAATATATTGAAAACTTTTCCTATGAAAACGGAACAATAAAAATTCCTAATGAGTATATTTCAAAAAATGACAAGCTTTTGTTCACAGCAGTTGATTCAAACGGAGTTTTTTGTGACACAAGCGCGACGGTAACATATACAGGCAGTTCTGTCCAATTTGATTTAACCCTTACAGAAAAAGGCATTATTAAATTTTCGTTTAATTCTTCTAACGAAAAGAATATGGCGTTGATATTCAATGCCAACGGAGATTACGTTTCAGCTGTTGATTTAAATAATTCTTCATTAAGCTCAAATCTTGACGCAGGAAATTATAAGGCTGTAATTATGGGTTACTGCAAATCTCTGTACAGAGTAAGCTCATACAGCGACCTGCTGTCTTTCGGCTTGAAAAAGAATTCTGATTTTATTGAAAAAGATGTATCTGTTGCAGATGCTGAAATTACGGAAATTTCAAATGTAACGATACCTAAATTCAGCGAAGAAAATCTGTTCTTTATTGATACAGACAAATCATACATTTCAATTTCACCCTCAAATTCCGTTCCGGGTAATTATTTGATTGTTTCTGTCAAATATTCGGTACTTGATAGATACAGAAAAACTGCAGCTCCCGATTGCGTAACAATTACCCTGCCGGAAGGAATTAAAATGGTCTCAGATTCTTCTTTAAGAGTAGATAATGTTCATAACTCAGACTATACATATGAAAATAACGTTATTACAGTTCCGGTAGCAAATAATGAAACGGTTATAATGTTTTCAGTTTCAACTGAAGCGTATTCCGGACAATATGACATTAGTGCAAATATCACATTTTTAAAGAATAATAAACAAATTGTTCAGCCCATAGGTACTGCGCTCCTTAAATTTGATGAAAATTTCATTGTTCCCGATCTTGTAGGCGATGCTGATTTTCCTGTTTCGGGCAAGGTAAGTCCACTGTCAGATGTTGAAGTTTATGCGGACAATATTTTAGTTGGTTCAACCAAATCAAACAACTTGGGATCATTTTCATACAATGTACATCTTGAAAATACGTATAACCACACATACCATAGCATTTATTTCGTAATAAAAAACGGCAGCGGAGTCTTCTATAAGTCGAAAACCTACGCGGTTGAATACGACATTAATTCTGTTTCTGTATTAAGCCTTTCTATGAGCCCCAACGGTATGTACGGCGGTTCTGTTAAGTTATACAGCAGCGACGGCAATTACTCTTCTCAGTATTACTACTATCCCGGAGTATATGACGACCTTACATATACCGTTGAGTTTTCGGGAAATGTTGACGTGCTGAAAAATGTAAGGATTATTTCGACTGCTTCAAATGGTCAGGAAATAATTATTCCGCTTGATCGTGTTGGCAGTACAAAGACATTTGCCGGAACATATCATTACTCTTCAAGCACAATACCCGTTTCGCTGAGTGTGGACTATGATTATTTTGGTGAAGTATTCTTTGACTCGGACAATGCAAGAGCAAATGAGGAAAAAAACAAGTCGGCAGTTTCAGACTGTGAAAATGCTGCACAGGAGCTTGAAGATTATTTAAAAACAACCTCTAAAGAGGAATTAAATGAAATTGCTGACTGTGTTAATCAGGTAATAAACAATTCTGAATATAAATCTTTAATGGAGGAAGTCAACAAAAATTACACCTTGCTTGAACAAACTGACAATTCAGTATCAATTAAGGATAATAAAAACAATGTCATTTATTGCTCAAAAGACTGGACAGATACTTCAAAAACTGCAAATGACCTGTTAGCTGAGGGTTATACCAAAGTTGATACATATAACGAAAATGACCGGATTTATTCGCTTGTCACTGACTCAGGCAGTATTATTGCAGACTTATCAGATGGGTCTTTCTCATCACAGGAAGTTATACCTGTTGAACAAACTATAAATTTACCGAATTTAATTAACAACTTTAACAAATCAAATGTATTAGGTTCAGCCGGCAATAAAATAGATTCACGTGCTTCGTTAAATCAAAATGTTGTTGATTTCTTAAAAAATACGTATAACGTTATAGGAAAATATGCAGATTTATTATTATCTTTAACTGAAGAATTACATGATTTTGGTCCTGTAGGCAAGGCAGCGTGTAAATTATTTGGCGGCATATTAAATGCATTTTCATTAAACAGCTTGTATGATCAATTGAGTTATTATATAGATGCTTGCTCTAAGCTGGATAATTTAAAGTACTCCTACGAATCTTTATTGGAGCTATCAAATAAATGTAACTTTAGTGCCCAAGATATGATAACTTTATCTGACTTGGGTAACACAATAAACGATATGCAAAACAATATTAATGTATATCTTTCTGCGTTAGAAGCAACTGCTGTTTCAACTTTAGTTGGTTTGACGTCATTTGTATATTCTTTAGTGGATATCGAAATTTTCTCAAAAGTAGCAAGCATAACCTTAAGTGTATTAAGTTTTCTTACAAGTGTAGGTCTTGATATGGCTTTTGAGAATTTAACAAATTATATTGATAATGATTATAATTTGGGATATCAAATACTCTCATATTTTAAAAGAGAATTAGCAAAATCCGGTTGTGTTACTGATATATATGACAATTTAATAGACCAATCGAAACTAAAATTACCCAATATTAATGTGAACGGTATTATGGATCCGTCAGGTTATGTATGCGAGGCTGTTTCAAGCAACAGGCTTGAAGGTGTTACCGCAACAATTTATTACAGTCCTAACGCCGACGGAAGCGACGCCGTTATCTGGAATGCAGAAGATTATAATCAGAAAAATCCTCTTTTAACAAACTCTATGGGACAATATGAATGGTATGTGCCTGAGGGTTATTGGCAGGTTAAGTACGAAAAAGACGGATATCAAACACAGTACAGCGACTGGCTGCCTGTTCCTCCGCCTCAAATGGATATAAACGTTGCAATGGTTTCATTGGAAGCTCCGACGGTTAAAAACGTTATGGCTTATCCCGATTCAATTGATATTACATTCAGTCAGTATATGAACCGACATTCTGTTACCTCGCAAAACATAAAAGTTACTCAGAACGGCAAAACAATCAGCGGTACAATTACTCCGCTTGACAAGGAAGCTTCTTTTAATGACGCTGATACCTTCTATGCTTCAAAATTCAGATTTGTACCATCTGACGGAACTGCTCTGAGCGGTACAATTAATGTAAGCATTGCCGACGCTGTAAACTATGCTGGCAGCCAAATGGATGATACGTTCACAAATAATTACACCGTACAGCACCGCGTAACATCCATTGAGGCAGACAATACGGTTACTGTAAATTACGGACAGCCTGTAACTCTTAATATCAAGCTCCTTCCGGGTGAGGCAGCCGCTAACAAAACCGTAAACATCAGTACCGACAACAGTACATTAATTTCTGTTGATAAAACAAGTGTTGTAACCGATGAAAACGGTATGGCACAAGTAACCGTAAGCGCGTTGCTTCCGGGCGCAGCAAATATTACTTATCAGGTTGACGGAACAGACGTTACTGCAACTACAAAGATAACCTGCACAAATATTGTCGAGTCTGAAGAAAAGGAGCAGCTTGAAAAAGTACAGGCGTCTGTAGCAAGCGGTTCGGTCGTTGAAGCAGGAACACAAATAACGCTGACCTGTTCAAACCCTGACGCGCAAATTTATTATACGCTCGACTCTTCCTGTCCGTGCCAGTTGGATAATCCGGCACGAACATTATACACAGGACCTATTACCGTTAATGAGGACACGGTAATTGTAGCGTATGCAGTATTGGACGGATATGAGGACAGCAATACAAACCTCTTTATATATACGGTGAAAAAACCTATACTGCTTGACGTTAACTGTGACGGAGTCGTTAGTATACTTGATGCAACTGAAATTCAGAAGTATCTTGTAAGTATGGTAGAATTTAATGTAATACAAAAGTCTGTTGCTGATGCCAACGGAGATGGAGTAGTCAGCATATTGGATGCTACAGAAATACAAAAATATCTCGTAGGTCTTTCATCTATTTTAAGTAATTAAACAACTTTTCAATACAATAGCTTAATTTTTAGCAAAAACGCTGTTTTGAGAATCAATTTAGTTGTATTGTATTTTTAAACTGCTATTTGCTCTATAATTTGGCGGTACGATAGCCTGTTATTAAACTGTAATATTTAAGATTTGGCATAATATTAATCATCAAAACACGACTGCGGCAGAGGATTAATCCTCTGCCGCAGTATTTTTTCTTATTCTTATTGGGTTGTTTGGGTTGTTTTTCAACCGTTCGGTTGTTTGGGTTATTTTTTTATATATCTATTAAGTATTTCAACAAATTTATCTTTGTAATTTTCCAACTCGTAGATGTTATTTAAAGTGATTTTCTCTTGGCTTTTATCTGAATTTGATAATATAAGAGCTTTTTTGTTATCTGCCCAAACAAGACGACATATCCACTTACGCCCATTATCTTTATACAGAATATTTATGTATGTTAATGTATCACGATAAGTAATATCCGACATTGGTACAATGTCTTTAAGAAGATTTTTAATTATAAAATATGCTTCCAAATCTTCATTGGTAGTTATAATTTTGGGTTCTGTTCTTTGCTCTTCTTCAATCTCTGTAGGCTCAGTTTGAAGAACCTTTGTTTTTTCTTTTTGTTCAGGTTCTTCATCAGTATTTAAAGCCGCTTTGATTTTATCATTCATAAGCTCATTTATGTTATTATTTAATGCCTTTTTTAGTATTGGCTTAAATTTTTTAACAACACTTTGCGTTAGTCTGCCTGAATATGTTTTACCTAAAAACAATCTTGTAAATTCGTCAGTTGGATTTTGCAATTCAGATGAAATAATATTTTTAAATTCATTTGAATACTTCAATTCTGAAGCTGCACTAAAAATTTCATCAAGATTGAAATTTGACTTATGAAATTTTTTCAATTCTGCAATTTTAGCTTCTTTAGGATTTAAAATATCAATTTCTAAAAAAGGTTTTTCGTCCATCATATTTGGGCTATCAAGGTCAGTAAAGAACTTATAGACAAGACTGTATTATAGTCAATAAAGTGGACATGAGAAATCACGAAAAATAAATATTTTCAAATTGGTCTGGAGAAAGACCATGATTATATGAATGCGGTTTGTAAGGATTATAAAAACCTTTGATGTATGAAAGTAGACTTTGCTTAAGCTGTTCAACTGTTGTGAAATGACGCCTGTTCAGTTCTTCCTTTTTCAAGTACTTGAAATATTCTCTTATCTGCTTTTGCATAGATTTCAAGAATCTTTTGCTTGATTTGAGTATTCTCATGCTCACGGCAGGACATCTTACGATTTAGAAATTTGTAGTAAGTGCTTCTGTTTATATTCAAAACCCTGCAAAGAATAGAGGTTGAATGCTGCCCTGACAGAATACGAACCGCTTCTAATCTTTGTCTGAGTGTGGCGTGAATATTGCAATCGCTTTTTTTAAGATGAGATTTTCCTCCTCAAGCTCTGCGTTGCGGCGCTGAAGTGCTTTTATCTGTTTTGCTGTCAGAACGGTATCATCATCCATACGAACCTGAGAATATTTCCTCACCCAGTTTGACAGTGCCGAAGACGATACGACGTATTCCTTTTGAATATCCGCATAAGATTTCCCTGACTGGTGAAGATTTACGATTGTTTTTTTAAACTCCTCACTGTATTTTGTAG
>CANQDR010000032.1 GCA_947593615.1 uncultured Clostridia bacterium | reverse complement strand
CTGCTGCAGGGGTTAAGCCTGTAAAAACCCCTTACAGGGGTTGTGCAAACCACCCGTTCAACGGGTGGTTTTGATTTGAATATGTTTATTATTTAATCTCAACAATCCAACCTTCAGGGGCGTCAATTTTGCCCATCTGAATACCTGTAAGAGTATCATAAAGCTTCTTTGTAATCGGACCCATCTCGTCCATACCGCTCGGGAAACATATCTCCTTGCCGTGGTCACAAATCTTTCCAACAGGAGAAATAACTGCCGCTGTACCGCAAAGACCACATTCTGCAAAGTCTTTTACCTCGTCAAAGCGTACTTCTCTTTCTTCAACCTCAAGACCGAGATATTCCTTAGCAACATATGTAAGAGAACGACGTGTGATAGAGGGGAGAATGCTGTTTGATTTAGGAGTAACAACCTTGTTGTCCTTAGTAATGAACAAGAAGTTAGCGCCGCCTGTTTCTTCGACCTTAGTGCGTGTTGCCGCGTCAAGGTACATATTTTCATCAAATCCCTCTTCGTGAGCAGTAACAATTGCATGCAGACTCATAGCATAGTTAAGTCCTGCTTTAATGTGACCAGTTCCGTGCGGAGCGGCTCTGTCAAAATCAGAAACCTTAAGAGTAATCGGTTTTGCGCCGCCTTTAAAATAAGGACCAACAGGTGTAGTGAAAACTCTGAACTGATATTCGTTTGACGGTTTAACACCTATAACAGGTCCTGAACCGAACATATACGGTCGAACATAAAGTGTAGCACCGGTTCCATAAGGAGGAACGAAATCGGAATTTGCTTTAACAACCTTGCAAACTGCCTCAACGAATTTTTCCTTAGGTAACACAGGCATTTCAAGACGCTTGCAGCTGTCTTCCATTCTCTGAGCGTTGAGGTCGGGTCTGAACACAACAATTCTGCCGTCGCAGGTTGTGTAGGCTTTCAAACCCTCAAAGCAAGTCTGGGCATACTGCAAAACACCTGCACATTCACTGATAACAACGGTTGCGTCAGTAGTCATATTACCGTTGTCCCATTTTCCGTCTTTGTAATTTGATACAAATCTTTCGCCTGTGGGCATATAGTCAAAGCCGAGATTTGACCAATCAATGTTTTGCTTTTGCATTTATATTACTTCCTTTCATAATTTAGACAAAACAACTAAAAGTTGTAAGTATATTTTAGCACTTTAATGCGTGTTTTGTCAATGTCAAGGCAAAATATTTCCTGCTGAAAGATAAATTTTATACCATTCTTCACGCGTCAGCTGAATTTCCGAGCCTTTAATTATGTCATCAAGCCGGTTTAAATTCATAGTTCCGGCAATCAGCTGAATATTTGCAGGGTGGCGCAAAATCCACGCGGCGGCAATTGAGGTGTTGCTTACACTGTATTTTTCAGAAATAGTATTAATTACAGAATTAAGTTGATAAAACTTATCATTATCAAGGAATACGCCCTCAAAAAAGCCGTATTGAAACGGTGACCATGCCTGAATCGTGATGTCGTGAAGCCTGCAATAGTCAAGAATGCTTCCGTCACGGTCAAGAGAACCCTCGGTAAACATATTAACCTCAAGTCCGTTTCGTATCATCTGTGAATTTGTTATGCTAAGCTGAAGCTGATTCGCCTGAATTTCGCAGTTTAAGTATTTTCTAAGAAGTTCAATCTGCATTGGTTTCATATTAGATACGCCAAAGTATTTTACTTTTCCTTTTGATTTAAGCTCATCAAAAGCCCTTGCAACCTCATCAGGTTCGACTAATGCGTCAGGACGGTGGAGAAGAAGCATATCAATATAGTCAGTATCAAGCCTCTGCAAAATTCCGTCAACGCTTTTCATAATGTGTTTATATGAAAAATCGTACATTACACCTGGTATAATTCCGCACTTTGACTGAATAAAAATATCTTCACGCCTCGTTTTTAAAGCTTTAAGCGCTTTTCCAAAGATTATTTCACATTCGCCGTTTCCGTAAATATCGGCGTGGTCAAAATAATTAAGTCCTTTTTCAAGTGCGCCGTTAATATAATTTACTGCGGAAGCTTCGTCTAATGAGTTTAATCTCATACAGCCTATTGAGATTGCAGGGACATATAAATTTGTTTTGCCGAGATTAATATTTTTCATTTTACACCTCTTAATGCATATAATATTTATAATTATATCAGAATTATTCTTATCTTTCAATAAAAATAGTTCTGATATAGAATTAAAATATTCTTTAATGATTATATAATATTTAATTATAAAAAACGTCAGAGGTATATATATTATGGCTGAAGTTATTAAAATTGTTCTTACAGGCGGACCGTGCGCAGGAAAAACCACTGCTCTCGGTTTAGTCTCAGACAAACTGAGAGAGCAGGGAATTCATGTAATAACAGTTGAAGAAAGAGCTACAAAGCTTATGCTCAGCGGAAAAACACCGCAGAATATGGGAAGTTACGAATTTCATAAACTGTTGTTTGAGCTTGAATATAAAGAAGATAAAGAAATAACAGCTTATGCTGAAAATTTGCCCTGCGACAAGGTCGTAATACTATTTGACCGAGGACTGCTTGACAGCCGTGCATTTGTAACGCAGGAGGAGTTTGACAGATATTCTGCGTTAAGCAACACCAGTGAGGATGTAATACGCAATTCATATGACGCTGTATTCCACCTTGTAACCGCCGCAGACGGCGCAGAAAAGTATTATAACCTTACAAGCAACACAGTAAGGAGAGAGAGCATAGAAGAAGCGCGCAGGCTTGATATAGAAACAATGGCGGTATGGACAGGCACTCCGCACCTTAGAATTATTGATAACTCTACTGCTTTTGAAAAAAAACTTGAAAGGCTTATGGATGAAGTTTTTGCATTTATAGGCATTCCGGAGCCACTTGAGATTGAGAGAAAATTTTTGATTGAATATCCCGATATGGAATTGCTGAATAATATTAAAACCTGCCGCAGAATTCCAATCACACAGGCATATCTTACAACACCACAGGAAGGAAATTTCAGAATACGAAAAAGGGGAGAGGGAAGCAAAGCCGTTTATATTAAAACGGTTAAGAAAAAGATTTCCGATATAAAGCGAATAGAAACAGAAAGCTATATTTCTGAGAAAGAATATAATGAATATATTAATTTAACGCAGTATATTACAGGGATAATTTCAAAGGACAGATATTGCATAGCGTGGGATTCAACATACTACGAGCTTGATGTTTATCCGTTCTGGAAGGACAGGGCAACACTGGAAATTGAACTGTTGTCTGAAAATCAGCCGTACAGATTTCCTGATTTTATAAGATTGATAAGAGAAGTTACTTTTGAGCAGGATTATCGCAATCTGGCGCTTGCTCAAAAATACGGAAAATATTACAGGCAAAATTAAAAGTTAAACGACATAAATTTTAAAAAAATTATAAAAAAGCCTTGACAAATATATCCTCAATAGATATAATATAAAGGCTGACCTATTCAGATAGAATGTAGTTCAGAGATGCGCCAATAGCTCAGCTGGATAGAGCAACTGCCTTCTAAGCAGTAGGTCAGGGGTTCGAGTCCCTTTTGGCGCGCCATATGGTGGGATTAGCGTAGTTGGTTAACGCGCCAGTTTGTGGCACTGGAGACCACCGGTTCGAATCCGGTATTCCACCCCATATTATGACTCATTAGCTCAGTTGGCAGAGCACTTGACTTTTAATCAAGGTGTCCGGAGTTCGAATCTCCGATGGGTCACCATACAGCCGCACATTATTAAAAATTTTGTGCGGCTCTCCTAAAAAAACAAGTGTTGGGGTAAACGGTGGGCTGTCGCCAAGCGGTAAGGCAACGGACTTTGACTCCGTCACGCGTGGGTTCGAATCCCGCCAGCCCAGCCACTCATTTTTCTCAGTTCGCATTGATTGAGTAAAGCCATTCATTTAATATTAAATTGTCAACACAAAGTTGTACATACAGTTTTATTGAGAAGAGCCTCTTTCTTGTAATGTATAACTTTTGAGATAAGTACCGAAGAAGGTAGCAAAAGTTTTTACTTTTGGCTCGCTAACATATATTGTGGGTATATGTTAATATGCGTAGCTGTTATCTTTTAGGTACAAAAAGGCAAAATAGCCTTTTTTAGACCTCGCTTTGAACTTCGCCCAAAGAACTCGTTAGCGACATCATCAAAAGGCTATTTTGTATAATAACGGTTAATAAACCGTTATAAGCTACAAAAAAACATTTCAAACGAGTATTTGGTGTACTCTTTGAGTGGAGCTCTTGTCTTCTGGTAAAAGGCAAGGGCTATTTGTGGTTATTTTGTTTTTTTATCTAATCCATTATAGTCACACGAAAAACAAAAGTCAAGTATTTTATTAATTTTCGTCAAATTGAACAACAAAAAATTTTTTTACTGCTCACCATTACGGTGAGCTTTTTTATTTATTTTTTAAAAAAATTTTTTGCAATACTTGTACTTTTCACTTACTTGTCATATTTTATAATGTTTTTTTGTGTTTTTAGATTATTGCTATTTTAAAATCTGTTTTGTAATATTTAATTAATACTTAGCATAGGGGGAAAACACTATGATAATATATTTACAAAGCACGGGATGTATTGATGTGATAAGAGATATTTTGACTGTATTTGGAGAACATACTTTAGACGAAATAGTAGGCTATTTTCCAAACAATAAATATGATTACATTGTAAAAGCTATTGAAATTCTTGAACATAAAAAAGAAATAGAGTTCATAGAACAAGAAAATATTAAATATTACCGTCGAACATCAGTTAAAAACCGTTTCCTTAATTCAAATATTCCAAAACGCAATGAATACGAAAAAGCATTGGAGTTTCTAAGAATAATGATAAACGATACTGATGAGGGGGGCAAATTAAAGAATAACATACCGTATTTGTGCAGAGGATACTATCCTTGTGCTCTTTATTTTGAGTGTAATGGCAAAATATATGATGTTTATTATATTCCTTATAATCGTATTGAACCTACCACTGCACTGATAAATAGGATGGATAATAGCAATAAATATATTGAGGATATTCCTAATTGCAGAATAATTATCACGGATTCCCCAGAGAATTTTCCTCTGATTAAAATAAGAAATATCAAATATAAGGTTACAATCGAAAATGATGGCAGCCTTACATTCAGATAAAGGTAAGAAGTATGATTAATATAAAAAATGGAATAGACATGGTTGTAAAGAGAACGGCAGCAATCAATAACGATATTATAAAACTCCAAAAACAGTTGTCAGATAAGGATAATCTGCGAATAGAAAAAACTCTAATCAATAAAATGCTTACAAATACAGAACAAAACTTAATTGATTTGAGAGAATTGTTTTATGTATTCAATTTTACTTCATCGGAAGATAATATGAGGAGATACTTTCGAGAATCTGCCGAGATAATAGGAATAGATATTGAACAACTTGAAATGCCGTATGTTTGCTACAAACTCACTCTCCCGTTTCTTTTGCCAAATCAAAGGAAAAAATGGGGAGTTTTCAAAGATACAATCGGTAAATCTGTTTATTATGCTATTGATGAATTTCAAAAGACAAATAAAATCACACCCATACACAATTCTTCAGTATCGTTCGTGAGTTACTATTCCTCACTGCATAAGAGGTATATTCACGATAACGACAATCAGGAGGCACGAGATGTGCTTAATATACTTAATAATATGCTCATTCTTGACGACAATAGCTTGATATGTGATATTCATTACTATTCAAAGCTCACGTCAAGTCATTCAAAAACAGAAATATACATAACAGAAGCAGACTGTTATATCAACTTTTATAAAGATGTACTGCTTAATTTGGAAAAAAAGCCGGAAAATTAAAATAAAAATATGTTTACAAATAACTGCAAAATATGTTTACAAACATCTGCAAATTCATTTTTAAATTTGTAAATATATTAAATGCAGATTATTTTCAGATATAGAGCCGTTTTGCAGATTTTTATTGCAGATTATTTTGACCAACTCTAAGGTACATAGGACAAAATAATGTACACATACCTATAGTTGAAAATAAGGTACACAAAACTAATACGGGAGGAGATATTACAAATATGGGAGCACTTAAAAGCGCATTACCAATGAAGTTTAAGTCACGAAAAGAACAAATAATACACTATGCCGCTGCAACAGGAGAAATATCAACAGATTTATACACTGTATTGGGTATTACGCCTACAAATTACCGAATGCAGTTAAGTAAATTAAGGCAGGAAAACATAATAAGGACAATAAAATTAGACGGATTAACAGGATATGCGCTTACAAACATACAAAAGAGAAAACTAAAAAAAGAGCAACGCTATCAAGAGATACTTCAAAGCACAAACACTGATGTCAGAAAGAGAAAACGAATGCAAAATTTTGGATTTGTATTCGCAACTTTAGATAAGCAAAATATAGAATACGAACCGTATAGAAAACCAACACTTTCAAATGGAATTGCAGAAGAATTAGAAAAAGTTTTTTTTTACACAGCAAATGAATTTAAAAAAGCACAAAAAAATGGCGGAATAACAATTAATGGAAGTAAAAGCTATGGTATTCTAATTTCAAAACGAGAAGTTATACCTGTTTACAAAGCAGTGTATGAATTGCCTGAATTTTTTGTAACTGAATTTCAGTATATACAGCTTTTGAAAAGATATTTTCAAAATTGTGAAATAAGAAAAGCAGTACTGATGTGTAATAACTTGTATGCCGTTAAGAAAATAAGTGAAGCCATAATAAATTTCAAGCCAACAAATAAAGGACGAAACATAACTGATTCAGGTTATTATTCAGAACTAATTATTTTACCCATTATTGAACATAATAAATTACTTATGTGGACATTGTACAATGAGAACACATTAGTATCCTCAGTGAAAAAACAGAAAAAAATAACGAATAAAAAGTCTGCAATGGTAAATGACGGATTTATAGAGAATGAGCCGCTTATTTTTATGTTTAATTTTGATATAGCAAAGCTCAATATGTTTATTGGATATAATTCAATAAGCAATAACAACGCAATAATAGTAACATATGATTTTTATGTACCTATAATAAAGAAACTTATTGACAATAACAGAATTAGAATAATAGCTGTAAACACAGAGGAAATAGAAAAGAGGTGTGAACTGCAATGAAACTCCCTAATTTTGATTTGTTTGGGCTTGGCGGAGAAAACAGTGTTGGTGCAGCGGCAAACGATAATAAGAAAGAGGATCTCCCTCCTTTTAGAGAACAGCTGAGGACATTTACTGATAAGATAAAAACAAAATTTAAGAAAAAGAAAAAATCCACAATAGTACTTATGGTGATTTCAGGTGTTTTGTGCTTATACATTATAGGTGTTATTACAACATTTATAAGGATGTTTGCATCTTTAACTAATGGTATTAATAATATTGTGGGACCTTCTTTTAATCCTATCACTGCCCTTGTATCGCTGTTTGATATAAAATACTCAATATGGGCATTAGTAGTGGTACTTATATTATCCGCAGCGGTACTGTTTTGGTATATTCGCAATCATATTGCCTTGGGTACATATACGGTTGAAAACAGAGGAGGAGCTGAATACAAAAAGCAAAAACAAGACGCAACACTGGGGTCGGCAAGAGAAATGAATGAAGATGAAATAGCAAAGGAATTTTTAATTGTTTCTGAAAGTGAATTTAAGAACAATAATCCAAATACTCTATTATATGGAATACTCCCCGAAACTGGAGATTACGTTATGCAAAAACCAAAACCCGAAAATGCACCTGATGATTGGGCTCCAAATTTATCAGCTTTCATATGTGGTGATTCAGGTTCGTATAAAACAACAAATTTTATTATACCTGCAATGGGACAGCTTAGAAGAGCGAGAAGAAATATCATCTGTACTGATCTTTCTGGAGAAGTATTTAAACTTACTTATAATGATTTTAAAAAAGATGCATATAACATCAGAGTGTTCAACACAATGTCTCCTGAACATTCGGATACATGGAATTTTATAGGCTCTGTAGGACAAAACATAGATCTTGCAAAAACAATAACACAAACAATTCAGCAAGCAACAGAGTTGCCAAACAGCCATTCTGATGAATTTTTTACCCGTGGTATGAATACGCTCTTGCCTGCTCTAATTCTCTATGTAAACGAAGGTCAGAGCGGTTATGAGAATAGTATAAGAGGAATTATGAAACTGATAATGGATAACAGTACTGTTGATAAGTTGGAAATTCTGTTTGATAATCTTGATGATAGCAGTGAAGCAAAAATACAGTACAAGTTGTTTGAGGTTTGTCCTGTAAGAGATAACTTCCTTGCTAACTTAGCTCAAAGACTTGATTTGTTTGTTTCGAGGGGAATTTCAAGAATTTGCTCTGCTGACGGAATTAATCTTGTTGAGGAGTTAGGTGTTTCAGAAAAGCCGACAATCATTTATGTAATCACAAATAAAACCTATGGATTTATATCAGCTCTGTTTCTTTCATCAGCGGCAAAATTACTTGAGGATTACTCAAATAGAAACTTAAAGAATCATGTTTTACCTAATTCTCTTTTCTTTGTTTATGAGGAGTTTTTAAATCAGGGATATGTACCAAATATGGTATACAATATGCAAAATCTCCGCAAGTTTCAGATTTACTTTTTTCTTATTGTTCAATCAATACCAAATTTTGAGCAATTATATACAATTGATGAAGCAGATGCAATTCTTGAAAACTGTAAATATAAATTGCTTTTTGGAGCAGGTGGACCAAGAACAGCAGAAAAGTTTGAAAAGTTCTGCGGCCCAACAACAGTAAGAACGGAAATGACACAAATGTCATCTCCTATTATAAAAACCAATGACCAAATTCGTGAAGGAATACAACAGCGTTCTCTTTATGACTACAATGAACTTATGAATTTCAAATTGGAAGAATATTTACTGTTTGTAACTCACTGTTATCCGCTGCGGCTAAAAAAACCATTCTATAAACTCCTGCCGGGCGGAAATGAAATTGAGGAAGCATTTTTTATGGAGTACACACCTAAAAATCCAATTGCCAATGATGCAAAGAAAATGGAGGATTCCGCAGCAGCAAATAGTTATGATACTCATATAACAAAAGAACCGAACAAGAATATTTCCAATAAAATTGAAGAGCAAATCAATAATGTTCAAAATAACAGTAAAACTATCGAAAAAGGAAACAGAGGCAGAAAACCTAAAAATCATTTAAAAGAAGAAGATTTTACAACAAATCTTTTAAATATACCAAAAAACCGTGAAGTTAGTAATAAAGACGATGTTTATCGAAAAGTAACTGACGGAAAAATGTATTTCAAACGCAGGGACAGTCACGGCAAGGAACTGAACGCTTACAAGGTTGTTTATGATATACCTCCCTATGTTATAATTAAAGGAGAAATACCAAATAACGAGTATGTAACTTATCATACAAATATTGATTTATTTAAATTGCGAGAAAATTGCAAACTAATAAAAGACGGTCATTTACTAATAGGATGGCGAATGGAAAGAAGTGTGGATGGTAAATACAGAGATTATCTTTATGATAACGAAAAAACAACACAACGATTTGTAATCAGCGTACCTCAATCTGACATTACTATAACGCCTTTGTTTAAAGCTATACCGGGAATCAAAAATAATCAGTCTGCAACGGAGAAAGCAACAACTAACTCAGAACCTACTGCTATAGAAATGTCGCTGCAGGATGAAATTAAACAAAATGAGAATAAAAACAGTGCAGCGGATGAATCAAAAAATTTGCCTAAACCTAATCTAAATACTCAAACAGCAGCATTTGATTTATAAAAAATAAAAGTGGTTATTTCATTCTTGAAACGACCACTTTTTTTGTTTTCGCTATATTTTGTTTGTAAGCGATTTTTATGTAAAGCAATGTTATTTATTTACTACACCTAAAAAACTTATTGTAACCTAAATTTAGACCTTTTAAGAAGGAAAAAATATACTGTTTTAAAATAACATATTGAAAAATTAGTTTAGAATGTTTTTCGCCAATTGGCGAAAGAAAACTTTGATATTTTTTCTATAAAAAGTGGCTATTTACTATGTGCAGTAAAAAAATTTTTTGCAATGCACTATAAAATACCAAGTGCTTTTTTATATGAGAGTCAATGAGAAATCAGCAAAAACTATTAATCAATATTTTCTCTGATATTCTTGCTATGACTGCAAGGGTATTCTGGGGATGACTGCTTGAAATATATTTTTCTGTAGCAAATAAGACATGGCATGAATATTAGATTTTCGCCAATTGGCGAAAGAAAATTTTGATATTTTTCTTCAAAAAATGGCTTATTTACTGTGTGCAGTAAAAAAATTTTTTGCAATAAACTTTACTTATTGTATTACGTTCATGAAAATCAATAACATTACAATCAAGTACAACATCATTTGCCTCTACACAGAGATGACCGCACCAAAAAAGTTAAGATAATGTTACAATTGCGGTATTATTTTGAGCGTTGTGATAACTGTGACACCATTAGCAAAGTGTTAATATACTGCTTTATGACTACTTCAGAATATTCTATGTTGCTATTTTAATTTCGCAGAGTTTACAACTCTGCCGTCAACAAGAAAAAAACCAGTAAATAACTGACTTTTTCCTTGTCTGACGATGTTTCCTGACGGCTTAAATTCAGCACCATATGGAGGCAAGTTTGTCCATATTATCACGTTTGAGTTCCATTGTGGAATGCACATACCGCTCCAGCGTAAATTTCGGACTGGTATGTCCGAGGATCTCCGAGAGCGACTTAATTTCAAATCCAACCTCCACGCAACGGGTGGCGAAAGTATGACGGAGCACATGAAAATGAACACCCTCCAACCCACATTCTGCCGTATACTTTTCCAGTTTGTACTGCAAGGTGCGCGGCTCAATATAACGACCGTACTCGCCGGTGAGAACAAAGGCGTCGGGATTTCCGACCCACCAACGCAGGCATAGTTTTGTAGCATATTCTGTAAGCGGGATCACCCGCGCCGATGTACCCGTTTTAGGATCACTCAGGACAATTTTTGTTTTCTGTGGTGCGTCTTCGGCGTAATTCTTTAACCGAAGCATAGTGGAAGATACCGTCAGCGTTCGGTCGGTAAGCGATATATCGCCCCATTTGAGAGCGCATATCTCTCCTATCCGCAGTCCCGTCAGCAATGCAAGTAGGACTCCGAACTTGCATTCGTCCATATCAGAAATCAAGTAGGCTGATAGACGCTTCTGCTCTTCAAGCGACAGTACCCGCATCTCCTTACGGTTGTTCTTTGGATAAATCACCTTGACTGAATGAATTCCAGGTTTTTGCGTTTTAGTATATTCCAAGACAGAGTGAACAATAGTTAAGATATCCCGTACTGTCTTTGGAGAAAGTCCTTCGGAGAGTAACTCCTGTCCGAACTGTCCGACGAGCGCAGTAGATAGTGCTGATATCATGCAGCCGCCCAATCCGGGCTTGATATGCTTTTTCAACGTCGTCTCGTATTTTACATAGGTAGATTCACTAAGCCGTGCGCGGTTGAGGCAGAGCCACTCGTCACAGTAATAGCTGAATCTCTTTCGACTGTTCGCGTAGGGTAATCCGCCTTGTAATAAAGCAGCCTTTGCCTTGTTCAGCTTTTCTCTCGCTTCCCGATAGGTTTTACCATAGCAGGAAACATACTTGGCGCGGCCGGAAATGTCATACCCTCTAATATACCGAGCTTCCCAGCGGCCATCCTTGCGTTTGTAAATGTTTTCACCTTTCTTTGACATCGAAAATGTCCTCCTTTTAATTTAATGCTCCTATTGTAATCTATAATTCTTTCCTTAATGTGACGGCTTGGTTGACGGCGATAGCTATGTAAATCAGCTTTTATTTAAACAAACTTTATGTCGATTTTTGTTTTTTATAGTATTAATTGCAAATATAATATTGAAATTTTATTATTATCTTTGTAAAATGACTTGCAAATAGCTAATTTATGTGCAATAATAATACTCGCAGAGTTGTAAACTCTGCGAAATTAAAATAACGCTGAATTTAAGCCGTCAGGAAACATCGTCAGGAAAGTGAAAAGTCAGTTATTCACTGGCTTTTTCTTTGTTGACGACAGAGTTGTAAACTCTGCGAAATTAAAATAGCAACGTCATAATCAGATTTAAGGAGATATTTGGAATATGAGAATGTTACATAGTGTAATAAGAAATAAGAATATGGGGCGCGAAAAAAAACGTCATTACATATTCAGTCACAAAATCGTTTCACTTATACTGTGCCTGTGCATGACGGTGACTATGCTGTGTGATTTTGGGGCAATATTTTCGTCTGCTGCAGCTGCAGAGAGTACCCAAAATATTATGAATCGTATCGCCGACGGTGATACTACGGACAGTTATATTGGCAAACTGCTGTCGGATGACTGGGGCAGCCGATATGCGGGAAGAGTCTGGACAGATAAGAGCGTTTTCGCTAGCGGCACACCGATCGACCTTGATACGAACACCGACGGCTACGGCGGCACCGTGAACTTCAACTCGGATTTCGGAACGGTTTTTTCCGCCTTATCGAGTTCTCAACGGATCAACGAGTACCCGCCGTCCCCGATTGATCTTGTCATTTTGATTGATATGTCCGGCTCGATGGCGTCGGATATCGTCGGCGGCGCAAGCCACACACATAATGACTATACCGACCAAAACGGCCTGCGCGTTACCCATTCCCGTATTTATGCCGTTTTGGAATCCATCAACAAAACCATCCAAGAAGTGATGGATATGGGCGAAGCCGACCGCGTGGCTGTGGTGGCTTACGGCGCGACGGCATACACCCTGATGGAACTGGGTCATTACAAAACGCCGACGGACGGCAAATATTTGGAGGTTAAAAACTTCCGATCATACGGGACCAATAATGCGCCGGGTGCGGCAGGCGACAGGTCTGCGGCTTATATGGTCGGAACGGTTGCAGGAGTGCAAAAACTGAATGACGACGGCGTCACTTATTCAAATTACGGGAGATATGCCCGAAACGATTATTTATCATCTAAGTTAGCAGACGACCCTGCTGGAACGGTCAATATCGGCTATCACACCGACTTGCAGGCAGGAATTTATCAGGGCTTTGAAGAACTTTATAAGCATTACAACACCAAGGAAGACGTAACAAAGACCTATATAACCGAAGAGACGAAAACCGAAGTTGTTGTCCAACGGATTCCCGTTGCCATCGTGATGACCGACGGCGGCTCGAACTATGCGCTGCAACCCACCACGGGCGCTACAGGCGACGAATGGTATAATGTGCCGATCATTGAAAATAACATATCAAGCTATACAGGAAATTAGAGAAAATACCGCACCGAAAGTTTAGAGGGCGACACATTAAGCGGCAAGGCAACATACGACCGCGGCGGCGACGCGACGATCGTTGATATACTTATGACGGCTGCCTATGAAAAGGCGAAGGTGCAGAAAAAATATGCCCAGCTGGTGCAGGAGGCCAAAGATGACAAGAATAATCCGTTGTTGGAAGAGCGTTTCAAGGGAACCGATTTCCGTATTCTGACGGTCAGCGTCGATACGCCGGATAACGAGTGGCAGAAGCCGCGCGTCTATACGGCGCTCGACCCCGTGCATTTTTTCAGTGACAATACGCAGGCAAACAACGATATAGACCCCAATACATGGAACCAAAAGCAGGATGTTATCAACGCTTATAACCTTTTCAAAGAGTGGGAAAATGCGACCGGAACGGTAACGACCACATTCTCCGATTCGGATACAACCAGAACCGTAAAATTTAATCAGCTTACCGACGCGGTCAGTGATACCGACGTTACAAAAAAAGACGTAGTAAATAACATAAACTACAACACCCGCTTTGCGGATATTTCCAGTTCGGCGCTGACCGACACATTCGACAATATGCTCAACGAGGTTCGCGGCCTTGCCTTCACGCCGCTTTCGGGCGATAACGCTTCGGGCGTGGCGGATTCCATTACTTATAAAGATCCGCTCGGTGAGTATATGGAACTCAAAAACGGCTCGATCACGGTGGGCGGCGCTATGACCGGCTCCGACAAAACCACATTTGATATGTCCGTGCTGCTTTACGGCGAGATGCACGGCATGGTTCGCGCCGGCGTGTACGACTACCAGTGGAACGACAAATATATGTCCACCCATGACGTGGGAGTGCATGGACAGACTCCTTTCCCTATGGGATGGTACAAGGGCGATCCGGAGGACGCCTACCAGCCGGAAAAAATGAACAAAGACGACTCCGGCAGTTGGCCTGCGGAAGACCCAAAAACCGGCAAAACATATGCGACCGCCGAGGACGCTTGGGCGGACGGCTGGGTGATGCGTTTTGATTTTCAGACGTTGCTGGACTTTGTGCCCATTGCCAATGCTCCGGAGGATGGCTTGCCGCAAAATCTGGACGAATCGGTGAAAAATACCACCTACACCTGCTACCGTTTTGCCGATTCTCAGGCTGAACGCAATAAACTGCGCCGCAATCCGATTTTCGGTGACGTTCCCGAAAGCCTGCAAAAGGAATGGGAAGATTATTTCACCGCCAAAGGTTCCTATCCAGTCGGCACGGGTCAATACAGCGATTACCCCGGCGTATATCGATTGTCGGATATCCGGGTTTGGTCGGAACATACCGGTGACTACATTGATCAGGCAGGCTCCATCACGCCGGAGGATCAGAGTGGCTACGACGATTTGCTCTATGTCAATATCCCAGTTTCGGCAGTGCCGACCCAGCTTGCCGAGATCACCCTCGGCGGTGAGGGCCCCATCTCGTACAAAGACAATTTGGCAGACAAAAAACAGTCCACACCCTTCCGCCTCTTTTATGCGGTGGGACTGACCGAAGACCTGATCATACGCGACACGGATGGCGAGCAGACCGGCGTGGACGTCTCGAAAATTTCGGGCGAATATATCACGACGCACAGCGATCCCGTTACTGGCAACATTTTCTTTATTTCCAACTGGTACTCCAACACGGTCTACCGCGGCTACGCTGAAAACGAATACGGATACAGCACCCGCGGCGATGCGGGGGTCAGCTTTTCACCCGACAGGGAAAACCGATATTACCTGTTCCAAAAACCGCTGCCGCTCAGTGCCCACGCCTATCGTGTGACAAATGACGCCGGCGACGTCGCTCCGGTGGACAATGCGGACAACAAAGATTGGGGCGCAAATGGCTCCGGCAACGGCAGCACCACTTGGGAGACGGTGAACGACACCGCCCAGTCGGCCGCGAGTTGGGTCGGCGGTGAGTTCATCGGGACGTATGACAACGACAACTCCTTCAAAGCGGCGCTGGCGGCAAAAACGCAGCTCGACAAAGACAGCAACGTCTGGTATATCACGGACGACAAAGGATATTCCTACCCCCTGCCCGCAGACCTCACCGACGCCATCATCACCTATACAAAAGACCAGCTTTCCAAGGTGGATTCCGACGCGACAGGCGGCTACACGGACGGTTCCAAATCCTTCTCGTCGGACGATTATTTCTTCCTGTGCATTGAATATTACATGCCGATGGAGGGCGCGGGCAAGGATATTTACGGTAAAGAAGACCCCGAAACGCAGGCGGTGTGCAAGGTCTACCGGATGATCGCCCGCAAGGGCTCGGCGTTCGGGTCGGGGCTGCAATCGGCGAATATCAACAACGGCGATATGCTCTGCTGGTATGACATCAACGGCAACTGCAACTTGGAGATCGAATACAATTCACGCAGCGACACGCTCGACAACACCCGTGGCCGCCCGACGCTCGAAAAGTTGACGCTGCAAGGCGACGCGCTGCGCACCTACCTGCGTGAGACGTGCGGGCTGGATGACACGCAGGACGTTGAAGTCAAGGATACAACGGGCGCAGTCAGCTATACCTCCTATCTCGACCTTGACTGCGCATACTGGGAGGGCGTGCAGACCGACCCGCACATGGCGGCGCTGATTTCTGAAATCATGGCCGAGTCTGAAGAAAATCGGCAGGCGAAATTCGACGCGATGTTCGACTGGTCGGTCGCGGCGAGAACGGGCGGTATCCGCGTGGGCGATATGTACAACAACGTGCAGCCCAAGGGCGGCAGCACCGATCCCGAAGAAGGCAGCGAACAGTATTACGCCGGTAACCTCACTCACACCGCCAATAACTTTTACGTCCCGACCCTGTCGGAAACCTCGACAGCTGGTGCCGGGCTGGTTATCAACAATTTCCTCGGCAACAATGGGCGAATGGAAATTGCGAACGCCAACCTGATGGCGACGAAAATGCTTGTCGCGCCCGACGGCTTCACCCTGTCGGACGACCAGCAGTATGAGGAATTTGCCTATCAAGTCTTTGAGCGAGAGATGGTAGGCGAACGGCTCGCCCAGCGGCTGAAATGGAATCCGTTTTCACAGTCGTGGCAGAAGCGGGTCGAATCGCTGGACATCCTGACCGACAACTCCTCGTTGTTGCTCGACACGAACGGCAAACGCGCACTGTTCTGCTATCAAAGCGGCGAACCGCGGCAGGTCGTCGAGGTCGCCGAGGTAGAAACTCTTGCCCCTACCGCTGTGGAAGAAATGAAAAGCAAAGATTGGGATCTGACTCTGTTTTCCTGTACCATTGACGGCGGGGCTCGTGTGACCGTTCGGTGTAGGCAGATAAGGACGGCAAATGAAACGAAAAATAGTACAGGAAAATACAATTGATATACGGGTGGGAAAATGAACGATGTGTACAAGAAAAAGGATTTGGTCGGACGACGCTTCGGAATGTTGACCGTTCTGGAAGATTCCGGCAAACGATCCGGCACAAGCATCCTCTGGCACTGCCGTTGTGACTGCGGCGGCGAGATCCTTGCCGAGCGGTATCGCCTGCAAAACGGAATTGTGACAAACTGTGGCTGCATACCCAAATCCAACAGTTCGCAGGTAACGGATTTGATCGGGCAGCGCTTCGGGATGCTGACCGTGACGGGCGATTCAGGCAAGCGGAAGAACGGCTGTATTTTATGGAACTGCAAATGCGACTGTGGGAAAGAAATCCAACTCAAGCGTTTTCAACTCATAAGCGGAAATGTGCAAAGTTGCGGATGCGTTCCAAAGCAGTACGCGTCGAAACGGCAGATAGAGGATCTGACGGGCAGACAGTTTGGTGAATTGACGGCATTGCGACCGGAGGGAAAGGATAAACGGGGTCATGTCTGTTGGGTGTGCCGGTGCAGCTGCGGAAAAGAATGCACAGTTCAAGCGTTGCAATTAAAAAGCGGCCGCTGTCGTAGCTGCGGGTGTAAACGGCATGAAAGATCCGTCAATAAAAAAGACATTACCGGTCAGCGGTTCGGGCGGTTGGTCGCGCTGTATCCTGTGGCAAAGGGTGATCCCCCGCGAATGACCTTTTGGCACTGCCGGTGCGACTGCGGCACGGAGCTTGATGTCAGAACGATGAGCCTTGTGCATGGCAGGACCTGCAGCTGCGGGTGCCTCGCTCAGGAGCAAAACGCAAAAATGCACGAACACATGCACTATCAGGACAATACCTGCATAGAGCGGCTCAAGCAGATTCACAACGATCGGCAGAAAAACAAGACCGGCTTTCGCGGCCTGTTCCTCACCGAAAACGGGAAATACCGGGCGACAATAACCTTTCAGGCTGTGCATTATCATCTCGGACATTTTTCCAATATGGCGGACGCTGTGAAGGCAAGGCTGGACGCGGAGGCTGTTATGCACGACGGTTACATAGAGGCGTATGACCGTTATTTGGAACACGCGGAAAAAGATCCGACGTGGGCGGAGAAAAACCCGTTTTACTATAAAGTGTATCGTGTCAGTAACGGGTTTCAAGTAGTTACAAACGGCAATGAGGAAAAGGTGCAATAACAGCAAAGCAAGGCTTTTACATCTGCTGAAATATTTGTATGAGCAGACGGGGTCAAGTCGCTCAATGAGAAAATCTATTATGCCGTGGACGGCATCCACACGGCTATTAATCGAAAAAAGCAGATTTCCTTTCGCTACTTTGAATACAACGCCGAGCGGAAACGTGTTTACCGCAACGATGACAAGCGATACCATTTCAGTCTCTACGGGTTCATGTGGAAAGAGGATCACTATTATGAGATGGGCAACAGCTAAAAGAATGTAAAAATCGTCACCTTCCGGGTGGTCCGCATTGTGGAATTGAAAATACTCGAAAGTGATGCTGTTACTCCTCCAAAGGATTTCAGACTGCCGGAATTTGCCCGCGAGGTATTTGATATGTACGACGGACAGACAAAAACCATCACACTCAAATGCACAAATGAGATGATAAAAATCATCCTCTACCGATTTGGAAAAAATGTTGTCACAAAGCCGCTTGACGCCGGGTATTTCAAAGTGGAAGCAGAAGTATCGGTCAGCCAGACCTTATTTGCGTGAGTATTTCAGTTCTGTGAGGATAACAAGATTCTTGCTCCCTGTTAGGGTTTGAAACAGTACCATGAAATGTTCGAAAAAACCCGTAACTAAAGAAAAAACACATATTGAAACAATACCGATCGGAGTCATGATGGGGTGAAACAGCCCCATCATGACTCCGATTTTTTCAAATCTATTGGAAAAGAGCAGCCGTTTGTGCTATAATTTATCTATTCTGAGCAGGTTGTTTTGGACAATGGAAAAGCGGCGACATTTTGTTGTTGGTGTGGAAGCATCAGTCGCGACAATCAGTCGAAGATTGATATTGTGGCAGAGGATGAAAACGACAAAAACATGATTCTTTGCGAATGTAAATGGGGAGGTTTTCTGGTTACTGCCGAAGAAGTAGATGTACACCAGAAAAAGGTTAAACTTGTCGGTGAACCGGAAAATTTTCAGTATATTTTATTCGTCCCCGATTTACCGCCGAAGCAATGAAAAAGACAAAAAAAGAATTTAGATATAGGTCTGCTGGAGTTGGTAGATATATTTTAGAACGAAAGGACGTATTACATGCTTTTCATGCCTCTAACAAGAAGGCACGACGTTTTTTTCGATAGAGAAGCGTAGGAAAGATATAGTGGAGCATTGGTAAAAATGATATGATGTTATTTTATCTAAATATAATTTCTGGTATAGAAGAAAAAACAACATTTGAACTGTTGTACAATAAGTATAAGCATTTTATGTATAGAATTGCATACAATATTTTAAATGATGAATTTTTATCAGAAGATGCGGTTCATCAGGCTTTTTTGAATATTATACCACATCTTTCTAAAATTTCGTCGAATGAAATTGAGACACCAAAAACAAGAGGTTATCTGATTGTAGTAACGCGCAATGCAGCGATTGATTTGATAAGGCAGAGGAAAAAATACATATCCCTTGAAGAGTTGGAAAGCAATGGTCAAGCTTTAGTTGCAAAAGATGATATTGATATACATATCGAATATAATGATGTGCTTGAGAGACTGCAAAGTTTACCTGAAAAGTATAGAGATGTACTCTTATTAAAATATGTGTATGAATGCGACAACAAGGAAATACAGAAAATTTTAAAAATTAATGCGGCAACGATGCGCAAACGTATACAACGCGCACGGGCAATGTTGAAGGGATGAAATTGGATAATAGAGAATTATGCGAGGTTTTAAGTTTATATAATGATATAATGGTCAACACTTACCCGAGTCCTGAATCGGTGATAGAGCATAAGTTTTCTGATGATTTTGAAAGCCGGATGCGCAAGCTGATTCGTTCACAACAAAAGCCATTTGCTGTCAATACAAAAACGAAAAGAATACTGATAGTAGCTCTTATTACAATAATGACGCTGACTGCTTGTAGCATTCCTGCAATTCGGGAACCAATTGTAAATTTTGTTGTGGAGATTTATGAAGATTTTACAACATTAATATTTCCGGATGCTTCCAACGAGTCGGAAACAATTGTATTAGAAAAAGCATCAATACAAATACCTGACGGCTATACATCTACAGAAGTTCTCACGGAAACATCATATTTTCTTGAAATGAAAAATGCTAATGGCAGTATCATAACATTTGAACAAGTTTTATTATCAAGTACACAATTAACTATTGATACGGAAGATACCACCTACGAGGATATTATGATCAATAATTTTAAAGGGGTATTTTATCATAATAAGGGAGTGAATATGGTAGTATGGTCTGATAATAAATATAACTATATTATTTCCGGCGATATTAGTAAGGATGAGCTGATTTCTATTGCAAATACGGTCGAATAAATAGGAATTGGGGCTCTTTAACTTGGGTAATATATTGCGATAATAAACGCACCTCGAATATGATGTGCGTTTATTTTTGTGCATACTGATAATTTTCAAAAAAATTGTCACATTTTTCTGTAATCATTCGTTTTAAATAATAGAAGTTGATTTTATAGTATATGAAAGTAGGTGATTCCATTGTTCTATTTTGTTCTATTTTAATTTTTAGAAAAAGCAGAAAGAAGGTAATCATTATTAATATTAAAAATAAAAAAATTATCGATGTTGTAAGTGTGTTTTTCTGTGTACTTTTGTTTAGCTTTGCTACTATCCAAGCATTCGCAAAAACTGCTACAAATGATATACCGGTAGCTTCACCATGCTATAATTATACACAAAGCACCACTGCTTCGCTCAGTATTCAGCAAGGAACGGCAACTTGCAGTTCAACAATAACGGGATATCCTAAATTGGCTACCAAAATTACCACAACCATGTATTTGGAAAAGAAATTCCTGTGGTGGTGGAATCAGGAAGCAAGTTGGACAAAAACGGTGAATAGTTATTATAATGCAATGACGAAAAAGCAAAATGTCGGTAACGGTACTTATCGTTTACGTGTAGAATATAAGGTGTATAGTAATAATTCATCTGAAACAATTACAGGATATAGTAAGGAAGTAACCTATTAATCCAATTGAATGGAGGAATTTATTTGACAAAAACAAAAAATCAATTTCTATAATATTGATAAGCGTATTAATATTTACATCTATTTTGGCCATGTGCCCTTTTCAAGTATCCGCTATAAACAATAGCATTTCGGAAGTAGAATTAAATAGTTCTGCTGGTTCATATCTTAAAGATAAAGCCAGTGCGATTTTATCTCCTAAAGCTCGACAAAAATGTGAGAATGCTCAGTCAGAGTTTCAAACATATGCTTCTAATGTCGAAAAGGAGTTCATAGAGTCATATCGTGAAAGACTGGCTCAAAGGGGAGAAACTTATAAAGATTCGAACACTGAACTTAAAATTCTTTCACAATATAATGGGGATGATGGTAATTTATATGTCACAGCCTAGGAGACCACTATGTTGACTATTGCTGAGAATAATGTGGAAACAGGATACTCAGCTAACCACACATTCGTGTATACATTAAAAAATGGCGAATGGGAACTTATTGAAGATAGGGAGTTAGAACCTACTGGATTACTGCCATTATATCAGGCAAATCAATTCGTTTATTCGGAAAATGATGATATTTCTGAATGTAGAGAAGTAGCAATTGATGTGATAGAAGATGAATCAGGTGTACCAGAAATAGAGGTGGCAACTACTAAACCAGAAACTATAGAAGGTGATAAAGTAAGCATGCGTAGCGGCTATAACTATCAGGCAATGGCCGCGTATCTTGAGCAGTATTGGTTAAGTTATAATACTGCTTATCGCAATTTTGACGGCGAAGGCAGAGACTGTACTAACTTTTTGAGCCAGGCGTTAAAAGCCGGTGGATGGGAAGACAAATCAGGCTGGTATAAGAATGCTAACTATTGGTGGTACAGTAGCGCAAATCAAACGTATAGACTATCTTGGAACATTTGCGCGTTCAAGTGGCAGATGCACTATGTTGGATAATGTATGGAAATTAAGAATTGGAGACTTTTTGCAAGTGAAACGTCCAAATTCTACATCCAAAGCACATTCTATGATGGTTTCGTATTTTAGCAACGGAACTCCATATTTTACTTATCATAGTAGTAATCGTTATCGTCGGAGCATGAATCAAGTAATAGAGGATTGGCCTGGCTGTACATTTTATGCTTACAGAACATAAAAATTAATTATATGTCCGTGTTGGATGGTACATTAATGATTATAATATAAAAGTATACAAAGATAAGTCAAAACCCGGAGGTGCTAGAAACATTTGAAAAAAATAATATGGATAATTTTTTCTATAATTTTGGTCCTTATCATTACTGGTTGTGGCAACAAATCGGGTGAGAACTTAACTTTGTTAAGGCATTATGGACAAGAAAAATATAATGAAATGAAAGTTGAGTGCAAGGACGAGCGGCAGATTGCAGTAGCCAACGAACTAATAAAAAAGGCAAAGGAAATAATGCAATTTGTGGGAAAACCTGATGATGCAGAAAGCAGTAATTCTATAGGAGCTTTGTCAAAGTATTATTATTTCAACAATCAGGTCAGCAAGGCAGATGTTGACGTTGTACTTATCACGACAAAACAACTAAATACTGAAGGGTATATTTGGGTTAAGTATTCAGCAAAATATTATGATCATAACAACAAGATGATTTCGGGATCTGATAAAATAGTATCTCGTTGGGAAATCAAGAATGAAAACGGTGCATGGAAAGTAACTGATATCGATGAGATACCATAAATTATGGCTCTTTAATCTGATTGCTAAAAGTTACATATTTAGAGTTAGGATCTGATACCAGTGTTTTAAAATGATTTTTGTATATTTGTGAGATGGTTACAAAGGGTAATTGTTATTAAACAACAAGGGAATATTTTATCCCTGATGAATAAATAGGGTTACATATAAAACCGGTAATGATAGATATTACATAATAAAAAATTTATTCATATTATTAAAAACGAAGGGTGATAAAATGAGGAAGTCAAAAAATATCATAACGGCATTCGTATGCTTACTGTTATGCTTTTTAACAACTGTTCAAGTTTCGGCAGCTAATCCTGATGGCCATGTTTGCAGCCATGGTTACCATACATTTAGTGATCATAAAATGTCATATGGAGTAGGTAATTATGGAAATAATAGAAGATATTATTGGGCAACTGGTTTTTCTTCTACATACAATTCTTATATAAGTAATGCAGTCAGTGAATGGGTTAACACCTCTCCCGGTGGACCGAATGTTACCACATCAATATCTATTAGAAAGACCGACACTCGTTCTTCAGCTATGTTTGAATTTCACAATAAATATCTTGGAGTAAATACATTGGGTAGAACGCACTTTTACCTTTACTCAAATGAAATTGCTTTGACTTCGGGTACTCTTACTAAGGACTATGGATGGGCGCTTATGGAAATATCAGTTACGACATTAACTAATCATTCTATTTCTGCCAGTCAATGCAAGGGCACCATTGCTCATGAATTGGGCCATGCTATGGGGCTGTCTCATCAGAATAATCGTAAGGCAAGTATTATGTGTCAAACAGGATATTCAAGAACTGCAACTAGGGCAGACGCCAGAGACTGTAAAACAATCAATCATATTTATGGGTAAAGGAGGAAATTTATTATGAAAAAAGCGTTTTTATTATCTCTTGTTTTGATAATGACTTGTTTTACTGTAACCAGTTGTAAAGACACTTCAAATAACACTAATAATACAAGTAATGCAAATGTTGGGATGATAAGAGACTTATCTGTGAATTTGGAAAGGAGCTATAGTGTTCCTAGTTCTGACAGCAAGGTATTAGAAGTTGTTTCAGAAACCGATGAATTTTATCAGGATGACCTAAAGAAACTAATATCAGTATCAGATGATGTGATTCGTGTAACAGTTCAAAATGTGACTTTCACAAGCTATGAAGGCGTTGCTTGGACAAAATCCGATGTCCTGATAACAGATACATTTAAAGGTGATTTAAAAATCGGAGATGTAATATCAGTCTTTAATTTGGGTGGGTACATTCCGCTTAGTGACCATATTGAAGGACACGATGATGCATTTCGGTTTAACGATTTAAGTGCAGAGGAAATTGAAACAACTTTTCTTAAAGAAACAATTGACGGTGAAAAAACGATTGAAAAGTCTGATGATTTGATATTATGTGTAGTTCGAACTCCTGAGGATAGTCCATTGCCGAACGGTGCATATGAGAGAGTTTCTTATTCAGGACAGTTATATGCTGAGGACAACGAAGAATTTATTCAAATTATTACTGATAGTCCCGGCGTAACAGAGAAAACTTATTCCTATGACGATATCAAGGAAATGACGAAATAGAGCAAACAAAGCAAGATTAACTTTAACAGAATATGTAACAAAGGATTGTTAAAGTAAAAGGGATACTTCCCATCGTTAAATGGACAGTATCCATAAATTTTTGGCTCTATAATAAATGTTGAGGTAAGTTAAGATAACAAATAGAGTCTACAAAAATAAAATAAAAAAGTAGAGCATATTTGGAAAAAATCCGTTAAAAATGGAATTGACAATAAACCAGAAACGGAGGTTTAAAAATATGCTCTACAAACATTTTATCTAAAAACTCAAAGGTAATTTTAAATATATATAATACATTTTATTATTTTGTCTATGATTTTGGCATTATATGTAAGAATTAGGCACAAAAATATAAATATTTATGAGTACTTTAGATATAGGTGCCTCAATAAATATTGCGGGAAATGTGTTGGACAGTACTGTTGTTGCTGTGCTTTAAAACATTACCTCATTCTGTTAAAGAAAAATCGATAAATGTAGGTCGTATAGTAAAAGTAACATTTCCAGCGGAATCGACCGATATTGGCAAAGAGGTTATAGTCTGCACATTATCCTGATAGAATTTTGTTCTTTCAGCTAATGTCATTTTCAATTTTGAAAGTCGAAATGCTTCATAAAACATATCCTGAAAATTAAGATAAACCTTTTTTTGAATATAATTTTGCATATTTCTAATCAATTTATCTGCAGCCACTTTTTTCGTTAAAACTGTGAGAAATTTTTTATCGTTTGCTAAAATGTTACCCAAATTCATGGGTAACCAATTAATGTACATTCGATACGGATAACAATTTATGTTATCAATATAGAGATTCACGGAATTCTCTACTCCATTAGCGGATAATCCCTCCGACATAATAAATAGAGAGCGTAATTGTGTCCAATCCAACCATTTAGGGAAAAAATATTTACAGTTGTTTACTCTGTTTGATAGTTCTCTATTAATGTCTATTATATAACTGCTTAATGGTTTATGATCGCCGTGAAAAATAATTTTATATGACGAAAGAACCTCAATTACTTCTGTCGGTATATATTCAGGCAGGGAAAATATACTTTTATAGTCGTTGTTCATGCTGTTTATAATTCGACCGTAATTACGAAGCATTGAACTTCTAAGAATACATAGGTTTCGAACAATTTTTGCAGCTGGATAATCTTCCAATGTTTGAAATATTTTCAACGATAACTTTTCTTTTTCGTAGCTGAAGAAATGATGTGGACATCTGGAGGGTTCTTCTCTTCCTATTTGCGGTATGGACAGCCACGCTTTTCTGTTTTCACACCGAAATATGATGACAGCAGTAACCTTTGAGCATTTGGACAAGCTGAAAGAAGGCGATACCTTTTCGGTGACAGCTTTGAAGGAAACGGCCACTTTCAAGGTAGACGACATTCGGGTCATTGATCCCCGGCGCTTTGAGGACTATGGCGATATGATGATTGAGGAAGGCAAGGAATATTGTACGCTGGGAACCTGTACGCCCAACGGCAGCACTACTCATCGCCTTTTTGTGCGCGGTGTAAGAATAGATTAAAACAAAACATGTACCATAGTCAATAAAGCGGTTAGAAAAATCAGGAAAATTAATGTTTAGTTTGGTTAGGAAACAATTCGTTAGTATATTCAAAAATTCTAATGAGAATAAACACAGTGTAGCGGATGAATTAAAAAATTGTCTAATGACAACACCGCATAAAGCATGACAACAATATTATCGGTGCGGCGGTAATCAGAAATCCAAAATATAAGACCAAATGCCCGTTTCCGGTGGTTGGATGTATCAGCCGTCTCGGAATATGGACGTTTGTTTTTATGGATTTGTATAGGAGCATTTGTTCCTCGACAGCAGCTTCATTTTCTCTCGCTGAATACTCTGTTCGATAGGTGACATGAGCACACTTTTGTGCTATAATGCGAACAGAAGATGCAGCGACTCTATGGGGCGGCTTACAGATAAACATAGAAAGAGGCAATGATATGGTGACACTAAGCGATTCTATTGAAGTGAAGTCTTTTGGAAAAGTATTTCCAAATTCAGGATCAGAGAAAAGAACTCCCTATGACCATCAGAAAAAAGCGATGGAATATCTCGATAAAATTAACCGTTTCCCATCTTATAGCACTTTGGTGGTGCTTCCAACTGGCGGTGGGAAAACCTATACCGCCTCCATGTGGTTGCTGAAAAATGCCTTGGATAAGAAAAAGAAGATTTTATGGATTGCGCATCGCCAGATGCTTTTGGAACAGGCGGCGGAATCCTTTCAAAAATATGCCTATGCTGAGTTGATACCACATATTTCCTCGTTCAGTTTCCGTATCGTATCAGGTTCTTCTTCCCATGATCGAACCAGCGATATTCAAGCTGATGACCAACTCTTAATTATCAGTAAGGATAGCATAGGAAGAAATCTGAATCGTTTGGATAGCTGGTTGTGCGGACAGCAGGAGATATACCTTGTTGTGGATGAGGCTCACCATTCGACTGCTAAAACATACCGCAAAGTAATCGACTATGTAAGAGGGAAAGTACCCCATGTCAAGCTGATTGGACTTACTGCTACGCCTTTCCGCACTGCCGTTGAGGAACAGGGGTTGCTTGCTAAGATTTATTCTGATGGAATTAAGGACGGAATGGCTGTCCATGGTGAGATTGGCATAACATATCAGATCAGCTTAAAGGAGCTTATTAACCGTCGAATATTGTCAAAGCCTATTTTTGAGAGCTACTATACCGAAGAAGAATATGGAAATTCTATTGGTATTGACGCTCTGGAGAGCATTCAGCGTTTGGACGTGATCCCCGAAGGAATTGCAAGACAGATGGCTGACAGTGCGGCGCGTAACAAACTGATTGTAGAAACTTATAAGGCAAAACACAAAGAGTATGGGCAAACGATTGTGTTTGCAGTCAATGTGATCCACGCGATACAGCTTTCAAAGTTGTTTAACAATGAGGGTATCCCAGCAGACTTTGTTGTATCCGATGTTAAGGATTATATAACCGGCGTAACACTCAGCCGTGAGGAAAACGACAGGAAACTGCAAGCATATCGTGATGGTAAGCTTCAGGTGCTGGTCAATGTAAATATCTTGACTGAGGGTGTCGATCTGCCAAAGACACAGACCGTTTTTTTGGCAAGGCCGACAGTTTCTACGATTCTTATGACACAGATGGTCGGACGCGCACTGCGCGGCCCGGACGCGGGAGGTACGCCAAGCGCTTATATTGTAGTATCCTTCGTCGATCACTGGAATGAGCATATCGCGTGGGTCAACCCGGAAAGCTTGTTTGATGGCAATAACGAATTTACTGATTCCCCGATTGAACGCGTGAAGCACGACCTGCGGATGATTGCCATCTCTAAAATTGAGGAATTTGCCTCAATCCTTGACAGTACGGTCGATACCACTGCTCTTGAAAAGGTTCCTTTTGAGAAACGGATTCCAGTGGGGATGTATGCGTTTTCCTACCTTGAAGAAAACGGCATGGATCACTCATATCAGGTGATGGTTTATGATAGCACTGAGGAAGCATATCGAAACCTGATGGATGCTTTGCCGTCCCTGTTCAAGAGTTATGAATCGACGGATGAGTATTTATCTGAGAATGTAATTCTTGATATGGAACAGCAGTGTCGGGATACATTCTTCTGTGGCGAGATGATACCGCCGTATGAATCGCGAGATATTATCAACATTTTGAAATATTATTCTCAATACGAGGCAATTCCTCAATTCTACACATTTGACGAGATCGACAGAAGCAAACTGGATGTAGCTGCGATTGCCAAGCACATTCGAGATACCGGCATGAGCTGGGCTGCTGAAGAGGAATACATTAACTCTCTCTGGGATAATGCTGACGATAATATGTTGCGGCTTTTCTTCGGCGGCAGGAAGCTCAACTTCTTTCAGCAGCTTTCCATTGAACGAACCAAACTTATGGGCGGATATGATGATGTTGATAGGAAGCCCCCGGTGATTTTTGGGCAACGGAAACTGGAAGATATGCCATTGTATCGGATCGGGGAGATCGCCCCGGAACTTGAGAAAATACTGCGGGACGGGGCATTCGAGAAATCAAAAAACGAACGCGGGGAATACCAATGCGCCTGTTGCGGGATCACAGACACGTCAAAGATATTTTTCCAAGTAGACCACATTGTCCCCATGAATAACGGCGGAAAAAGCATCCCTGAAAATTTGCAAATTCTGTGTCGTAAATGCAATGGGAAAAAAGGTGACAAAAAATGAGAGAGCTATACTATACGCCTCTGGATCTGGCGGTAATTCTCAAAAGTATGGATTTGACACCCCAAGAGCAGGGACGGATTATGGATTTTGTTTGGGAGAAGGAACGGGCGTTTATTGATCCGAATTACCGAGAGCGCAAAAGTCTTCTGTACCAAAAGGTCATGTACTGGTATTATTACCTGTTGGATAAAGCCGCTATCGACGCCGAGTTTCCCATGGTGCAAAGGGATGTGTGGCTTGCCCAAGGCACTTTAGACAAGAACGATTATCTGAGTGATTTCTCTGAATTGGATACTTTTTTCAAGAGCATTCGGATACGACTTCTTTATAACGAAAAAAGGAAATATGTGCGGATTAAGCTAAGCTCTCTCTTGAAACAATATGGATATCAGCGACGCTCTCCAAAACTTATGGAGTACATCAGCCGATGTCTGCTGTTTTATCATCTACAACCATATCTGCGCGGAGAAGAAAAATGCAACCTTAGTGTAATAAGCCGAGATGCAATTGTAATTTTCCGTGAAGTTTTTTAATGACAAAATCACCTGAGAAATACTCCACAAAGGCAGTAAAAACACAGCTCGAAGAACTTGAAATTAATGTTCAGCGTGAGCGAAAATCATCAGCAAGAAGATATTGCCTGATGTAACCGCTTGGCAGAATAGACCTCTTGAGTCGGTGTATCCATTTGTACAATGTTATATTTAGCATCATAAAAGATTGTCGAACTCTGGACACAGAGATGTTGAAACTTGGATATTGTTCAACGTATATACTTTTATAAATTATATCATATATAAACAAGTCCTGACGGATATTCTAAAAATATATTATTTATTGCTATATATCTACTGATTTTGCTAATGTAGGTTTGTCAATGATGTGTTACAAAATTAGAAAACTTGGCCGGTTGATAAAAAAGCATTGATATAGTCGGC
>CANQDR010000031.1 GCA_947593615.1 uncultured Clostridia bacterium | reverse complement strand
GCATTAAGACACACATTTGCAACAAGAGCAATAGAAAGCGGATTTGACGTAAAAAGTTTGAGCGAAATATTGGGGCACACAGATATACAGATAACACTACAAAGATATGTACACAGCAGTATGGAACAAAAGCGAAAACAAATGGAAAAATTAAATTAATTATGGTATCAAAAATCGTCAAACAGTAAGTCAAAAAACCGCGAAAGTCCGATTAAATGCGGATTTTCGCGGTGATAAAGCAGAAGTATCTTACTTGAGGAAAAATTTTAGCGTTTTTTTAGTTTATTTTATACATATAATCTTATTATATGATATATTTTAACATATAGCATAATAAAAGTCAATCATTTTTTAATTTTGCACTTCGATTTTATGATTTCAACGATCCAGAACACAACAAATACCACTGCGTTTACTATTACTACACTTGCACCTGTGGGAGTATCAAGTGAATATGACACGCACATTCCGATAAAGAAACAGCAAATTGACATTACGCCAGAACAGATTATTACCGATTTGAATTTCTTGCAAATACGCATTGAAGATACAGCAGGAAAAATTATGAGCGCGGAAATCAACAGCGTTCCCATTATTCTCATACCTATTACAATTGTAAGTGCCGTAAGCAGGGCAACCGCCGTATTATAAACGCCTGTTTTCAGTCCCGTTGCTCTCGAAAAGCTCTCGTCAAAAGTAACAGCAAAGATTTTATTATAAAACAATATAAATACTACTATTACTACTGCCGCCAGTACTGCGCACATAATTGCGTCAGTGGTCGTAGTGGAAAGAATACTTCCGAAAAGATATGTATTAAGGTCGGTATTCACTCCTGAAATGCTCACACATACTACGCCTACGGCAAGTGCCGTGCTTGAAATAATTGCTATAGCCGCGTCGCCGTTTATTTTACTGTTTTCAGAAAGTCTTAACAGAAAAAATGCCGCAATTATAATGACAGGTACGGCAACCTCAAGTGGCGCAAGGTTAAGTGATGCGGCAACCGCAAGCGCTCCGAAGCCTACATGCGAAAGTCCGTCGCCTATCATTGAATATCGTTTCAGCACAAGGGTAACGCCCAGAAGTGCGGCGCACAATGATACAAGCGTTCCTACTATAAAGGCTCTGATAATGAAATTATATGAAAACATTTCAGTCAGCATTTCTATCATTGCTTTGCACCTCCGTTAAAATGATTATGACGGCATTCATCGCAAGGACAGTCTGTTATCATAAATTTTTTTCCCACATCTGAATGAAGATACTGATGCGCTGTGCCGAAAAAGTAATCATTACGGGAAAGATGAAGTATTTTTGAAGCATTGTTTACCGCAGCTGTAATATCGTGTGATACCATAACTATTGTAATGCCGTTTTTATTCAGATTTTTAATTAAGGAATACATATCTGAAGAGGCTACGGGGTCAAGTCCGGTTACAGGCTCGTCAAGAATTAACAGCTTTTGTGTGGCACACAGTGCGCGCGCAAGCATTGCACGCTGCTGCTGACCGCCTGACAGTTCACGAAAACATTTCTTTCTGAGCTCATAAACTCCTGTTTTCTTCATACTCTCGGCGGCAAATTCTTTCTGCTTTTTTGAATAAAAAAGAGTATGCTTTTTATTAAGACATCCCGACATAACCACCTCTGATACAGAGGCGGGAAAATCCTTTTGCAAAACGGTCTGCTGCGGAAGATAACCTATTTCGTTTTGTTTAAGACCGTCGCCGTACGAAATTACACCGCTCTGCGGCTGTATTAATCCAAGCAAACACTTCATTAGCGTGGTTTTGCCCGAACCGTTTTCGCCTACGATGCATATATAATCCTTTTCATTTATTTCCAAATTTATGTCCGAAAGCACAGTCTTGCCCTCGTATCCGATCGAAGCGTTTTTAATTGTGATAAGCGACATTAAGACAGCGCCTCCTTTAATACATCCGCATTATGTTCCATTAACGAAACATAACTTTCTCCGTCTTTAAATTGCTCCTTTGTCACATTATGGCAAGAGAAAAACAAAAGTGTTTTCGCACCCGTATCCTCAGCTATAAGCTGTGCTGTTTTATCGTTTGAAAAATCAAGATAAAATACTACCGGAATTTTCGCATTTCTCACATAGTCGATAAGGTGCGTTACGGTAGAAATGCTCGGCTCTGTTTCACTGCTGCATCCGGGAAATGCACACTCATAAGAAAGTCCGTAATCTGTTACAAAATATAAAAAGGGAAATCTGTCTCCGAAAACTACCTCTTTCCTCACGCCGTTTTGAACAATTTTAGAAAATTCATCGTCAAGCTTTAAAAGCTTTTCAAGATATTTATTTTCATTTTCATTATAAACATTGCTGTTTTTCTTATCAATCTGTGACATTGCTTCTGAAATTGAAGATACAAGATTTTGTGCATTTCTTACCGACGTCCAAATATGTTCGTCATATTCATCGCCGTGTGAGTGTTTACTATCCTCTTCTTCGTGCGAATGTTCGGAGCTTTGTTCATACATTGGAGTAATGTAGTCCATCATCCTCAATATTTTTACGTTCTTGCTTTGCAAAGAGTTCAGAACGCTTTCAACCCACTCGTCACTCTCGCCGCCGTTATAGATGAAAATATCACAGTTTTCTATTGCAACAATATCAGACGGAGACGGCTCATAGCTGTGCGGTTCGCTTCCCGGAGAAAGCAGAAGTCTTATATCCGCCTTGTCACCCGCTATATTTCCTGCAAAATCATAGTATGGAAATATTGTCGTTACAATGCTTAGTTTATCGGAGTCTGTATCAGAGCCGCTTTCTTTTTGTCCGCATGATGTTAAAGCGACTATTGACAAGGAAATAAGCAAAATAGATAGCACTAATGATGTGAATTTTTTCATTAATTACGCTCCGTAAAAACATAAAGGGCTGCACAGAATTTTATACATTCTGAACGCAACCCCTTTATTATTTATTTAAGAAATTTACTTTGCAGCTTTTTTATTCTTTTTATTGTTCTGCCACATTACCCAAAGCGGACCTGCAATGCAGATTGAAGAATAACAACCTGAAATTACACCGATAATCATCGGAAGTGCAAAGCCCTGAACAGAAGAAATGTTAAATGCTATTGCAACAATGTAAACGACCAAAATTGCTGACAGCGTTGTAACAGAAGTCATAATCGTTCTCTTGAGAGTCTTTGAAGCACTCAGATTGAACACCATACCAACGTCTGTTTTTCTTCCGAGAGCCTTTCTCTCCTCACGGACACGGTCGTATATAACTATCGTATCGTTAAGAGAGTAACCCAAAATCATAAGAACAACGGCTATGAAGTTTGAGTCGATTGGCATCTGGAATATAACATACATAAAGTAAATCATTGCAACATCATGGAACAATGCTACAAGAGCCATAACACCTGCCGACAAACCGCCGATTTTCTTAAATCTGATCGTTACATAAAGCACCATTAATATGCTTGCTATAGCAACAGCAGCAAGACACTTTAAGAGGAAGTTGAAGCCCATTGAAGCGTCAACTGAGTTTGACTCAAGTGTTTTAAAGTTATTGTCGGGATACTGCTTCTGAAGTTCTGATTCCAGATTGCTCTGAATTTCAGTAGTTACAGAATCATTGCCGGGGAACTGTACGGTTACAGTACTGCCTGAATTGCCGACAAAATCGGTTGAAAATGTAGTTGAAATTTTAGCAGTTGTCTTTCCCTGAATAAAATTATAAAGTTCATTCTGGTCAACTTTGCTGTTATCTGTTTCAGTATAACTGAACTTTAATGTAGCACCGCCTGTAAACTGAATGTCAAGAGTTGTGCCAAAAATAAAGTTACAGATAATACCTATAAGAATAATTGCAATTGAAATACCGAAAAAGATTTTTTTGTGACCTACGAAGTCCACAATTCTTTTTCCGCCGTTATATTTTTCACTGATTTCTTCAACAGTCATCTGTGAAGCTGCTTTAGTTTGAACATCATTTTTCATTCTTAGCACCTCCAAACAACCATTTCTTGCGCAGGAACTTAAAGCCTGCAACACTTCTGAGCATTACACGTGTAAGGAATACACCCATAATGAAGTTTGAAATTACACCTACAAGAAGTGTGAAACCGAACGAATAGATTGTACCTGTTGTTGATTCACCGAAAATAATCGAAAGAATATTTGACGGACCAAATACAAGCATAAGAATAATTGATACGATTACCACGGTCATATTACCGTCAACAATTGCTGAAAGTGAGTTTTTAGTACCTCTGTCAAGCGCTCCGTCAAGGGTTCTGCCTCCCTTGAGTTCTTCCTTAATACGTTCGGCAGTAATTACGTTACAGTCAACGCCCATACCAATCGAGAGGATAAGACCTGCAATACCGGGTAATGTCATTGTAAATGACGGAATAGTTGTAAAGTAGCCTGAAATTGCAGCAACTGAAAGACCCATCTGTCCAAACAATGAAATAACTGCTATAAATCCTGGCAGACGATAGAAAATAATCATAATAAGTGTAATTATAATAAATGCGATTACAGCCGCATAAGCCATTGCCAAAAGTGAGTTTGAACCAAGCGTCGGACTTATGCTGCCGTTGCCTACTGTTTCAAGCTGGAACGGCAATGCGCCTGCGTTGATTTTATTGGCAAGGTCTGTAGCCTCAGAAGCCGTAAAGTCGCCCTCGATCTGCGCTCTTCCTTCTGTGATAGCGGAATTAACTGTAGGAGCAGAAAGCATAATATCATCCATCCAGATCGATATTGTATTGTTTACATACTGTGATGTTATATCAGCAAACTTTTGCTTTCCCTCATCAGTAAACTCAAGGCTTACAACATATTTTGATGTGCTGCCCTCTGACTGGTCAATTCCTGCTCTGGCACTTTTTACTTCAGAACCATCCATAAGTACAGTTTCTGTTTCGCCTGTCGGTGTTTTGTAAACATAACTTCCGTCAGAGCCTATGTCTGTTGTCGCATACTCTTTGCCGGGTCTGAATGTAAGCTTAGCCGTTGATGAAATTTCATTAATCGCATCTACTGCATTAAAATCAGTTTCGTCTGATTTCCACGGGAATCGAACTATAATTCTGTCACTGCCCTTATCGGCGTACAGCTCGTAATCGGTAATACCCTGAGATATCATTCTTAATTCAATAATTGATTTTGCAGAATCTAACTGCTCATCAGTAGCGTCATAATTATCTGCCGGCTTAAACGTCGCCTCTACGCCGCCTCTGATGTCAATTCCCCATCGTATATCGCCGATGCCTTTAACTACTGTATTTTTGTTGTCACCTGTGTAATAGGATACTCCGAAAATCGCAGTAAACGAAAAGGCAAGTATCAGCAAAGCAACAATGAAGAACACAGGCTTTGGAACTCTTTTCATGCCTTTAGAACCTCCGTAAAATAATTGTCTGATATTTTGTGAAAAAATAACTCTGTTACATTTTCACATATATAGACGTAACAGAGTTATTATAAAATTTTTTTGCCAAAATGTCAATGGATACAGGAATATTTGATAAAAAAATCTTTAACTTTATTAAATTTTACATCTTTTCCGACCAAATAAGCAGGTCATTTTGCCAGTATTTTTTCACAAGCCGCAAGTTTTACGCATATACAGAATACATCCATAGCTTTCTGAAGCTCATCATTAGACGGAAAAGTTGGCGCAATTCTTATGTTTTTATCATCGGGGTCATTGCCGAGCGGATAAGTTGCTCCTGCACCTGTGAGCACTACGCCCGCCTCTTTGCATAAAGCCACTACTCTTTTTGCCGTACCGTTCATAACGTCTACACTGACAAAATATCCTCCGTGCGGATTTGTCCAACTGCCTACTCCAACATTTTTCAGACTGTTTTCAAGTGTGCTGAGAACAATATCAAATTTAGGCTTTAATATTTCCTTATGCTTCTGCATATGTGCCTTTACTCCGTCATAATCTTTAAAGAACTTTACATGACGAAGCATATTGAGCTTATCATAACTGATAATCTGATAATTGTATCTTTCTTTAAATGCTTTCATATTCAGTTCAGAAGCGGCCATTGCGGCTACTCCCGCTCCGGGGAAAGTAATTTTAGAGGTCGAGCAGAAAAGTATTGGCATATCTTCATTGCCTGTTTTCTTACATTCATCAAAAATATTGAGAAGCTCATCCGGAGTATCGTTTATATCGTGAATACAATATGCATTGTCCCACATTATTCTGAAATCTTTTGCGGCAGGCTTTAATGCGGCAAAACGCCTTACAGTTTCATCACTGTATGTGATTCCCTGTGGATTTGAATATTTAGGCACACACCATATTCCTTTAATTGTTTCGTCGCTCTCCGCGAGCTTTTCAACTACGTCCATATCTGGGCCGTTTTCAGTCATTGGAACAGGTATCATCTCAAAACCGTAATACTGTGTTATGCCGAAATGACGGTCATATCCAGGAACAGGACATAAAAACTTTCTGTCTTTCACCTCATACCACGGACTGCAACCCTCTACAACAGGAGTAGTCATCATACAGGTTATAGTATCAAACATCATATTAAGGCTTGAGCTTCCGCCTACCATCACATTTTTATAATCAACTCCGAGAATTTCCCCGAAAAGCTTTCTGCATTCATCAATTCCTTCAAGTACACCGTAATTGCGGCAGTCAAATCCGTTTTCTCCGACAAACTCTGATTTACTGTTTATAACATCAAGAAGTCCGAGTGAAATATCCAGCTGCTCTTTGCCCGGCTTGCCGCGCGCCATATTAAGATTAAGACCCTGTCCTTTAATTTCTTCAAACTGTTTTACAAGATCTGAATATTCTCTTTCAAGAACCTCTTTACTGCAATTCAAATAATCCATTTTGCTGTCTCCTTAAAACTTAATTGCAAAATTACTTTTAAAATACTAATATATTTTAATCCATTACATATAAAAATGCAAGTCTTTTTTATAAAACTTGCATTTTTATATGTACAAAAAACAACAGACTTACGACTTTGTTTTTGTTTAAAGTTCGTAAGTCTGTGATATATTGTTCTATTTTAATAATATTGATAATAATAATATCCTTTTTTGCTTCGCTTGTTGCCATAAGTACAGCCAACCTCAAGAAGTCCGAGCACTTTTGAATCCGCAAGCTTAATACTGTCAATCAAATTTCGTAAATCACCGTGAGTAGTTGAACGTTCACGTACAACCACAACAAATCCGGCTATCAAATCCTTGAGCAGCAACGCGTCTGCTACTACTCCTATGGGAGGTGTATCAAATATAATGTAATCGTATTCTTTGCTCAACTGTGTAACAAGATCAATAAAGTGTGCGGAACACATAAGTTCAGAAGGATTTGGAGGTATTGTTCCCGACGGAAGTATGTCAAGATTAGGCAACACATCACGCTTTACAACATCATCAAACTCAACCATTTTGCCGATTACATTTGACAATCCGGCTTTATTTTCAATTTTAAAAATATTGTGAACATTTGGGCGGCGAAGGTCACAGTCAATAAGCAATACACGTTTCTCCATTTTTGAAAATGAAATTGCAAGGTTTGCAGAAACCGTACTTTTTCCCTCTCCTTTTGAATAGCTTGTTACTGCAAATATCTTTTTATAATCTGCCGAAAGTGAAAACATAATATTGGTTCGAGCTACCTTATATGATTCAACAATCGCAAATTTACTTTTATCAGACAATGTACTGGCCGAAACATCAGTATTTTTCATTTTTTTCTTATCTTTATTTAAAAGCTTTATTTTCATAATATCACCTGCTTTGATTCTCAAAATCGGGAATTTCCGCAAAAACCGGAACACCATATGCCGTCTGAATGTCATCATCAGACTTGATTGTAGTATCAATAAGTTCAAGCAATATTGAAATTACACACGAAGCTGCAAGACCTACAACAAAACCTATTAAGGTATTTTTCAGGTTGTTTGGTGAACCCGGACGTTCCGGTGCTTTTGCTTCTCTTATAGTTCCGCATTTTCCATATTGAAAATAATCCTTAAAAACGTCTCCGGATACCTCAGCAAGCTGATTAGCAACATTAGCACATTTTTGTGGGTTATCACCTGTAACGTTGATTGTAATGAAGAAAGTCCTTTCAGTAACTGAAATATTTACCGTACATCCGTCATAAAGTGATGTAAGCTTGTCAGAATTCTGAAAAAGCGTAACGCAAATATTTGCAAGTGTAGCAGAACCGCTTATGTCAGAACTGTAAATAGTCTTATCCTTGTCATTTCGGCTGTCCGTACCACCGCCATAGCTTTGGACATAAATCATAGAAGATGTAGAATACATAGGTGTTATAACAAATTTTGAATAAAGAAAAAATAAAAGTCCCATAGCTATTGTTACAATAATTATAAATTTTAATCTATTTAAAAGAACGCCGATAATTTTCTGAGCGGTAAGATTTTTTGTCATTATCCCATACCCCTTTTATTCCTTATTACGCATTTCGTACTTATTATATATTATATCATTATAACAATAATTCTTATACAGAATTATAAAGTAAAAAATAAAGGAAGCCGATTACGGCCTCCTTTAGACAAGTTTATTATCAAATAATAGTTATCCTACTACATTGAGGAGCACGCCTGCTGCAACAGCAGAACCTATTACGCCTGCAACATTCGGACCCATTGCGTGCATAAGCAAAAAGTTTCCGGGATTTTCCTGCTGTCCAACTCTCTGAGAAACTCGAGCAGCCATCGGAACCGCAGAAACACCGGCAGAACCGATGAGAGGATTAACCTTGCCGCCCGTAGCCTTATACATAATTTTTCCGAACATCACACCGAATGCAGTTCCCATACAGAATGCAATAAGACCCAAAGCGATGATTTTGAGCGTATCCCAAGTAAGGAAGTTCTGACCTGACGCTGTAGCACCAACGGTCGTACCGAGAAAAATTGTAATAATATTCATCAGTTCATTTTGAGCCGCCTTTGCAATTCTGTCAACAACGCCCGATTCTTTAAATAAGTTACCTAGCATAAGCATACCCACGAGAGGAGCAGCATCCGGAAGGAAAATTGCAATAAGAATTACAACAATTACAGGGAACATAATTTTCTCAAGCTTTGACACCGGACGAAGCTGTTCCATAACAACCGAGCGTTCCTTCTTTGTTGTCAGAGCCTTCATAATAGGAGGCTGAATAATCGGCACAAGAGCCATATACGAATATGCGGCGATTGCTATTGAACCGAGAAGATGCGGAGCGAGCTTTGTTGTTACATAAATTGCAGTCGGGCCGTCGGCACCGCCGATAATTCCGATTGCGCCTGCCTCAGCTTCGGTAAAACCGAGAAATATTGCGCCCGTAAACGTAATAAAAATACCAATCTGAGCAGCTGCGCCGAGGATAAGGCTCTTTGGATTTGAAATAAGAGGACCAAAGTCTGTCATACAGCCGATACCCAAGAAGATGAGCGGAGGATAAATTCCAAGCTTAACTCCCTGATACAGATAGTAAAAAAGTCCGCCGTAGGTTGGATTTTCATAATAAGTTATACCGTTTATTACAGTAGCAGCATGTCCTGAAGTAGCTACATTCTGCTGCGCACATTGCTCAGCAGTTAGAAGCTCTGTAGTCGGAGGTGCCATAATTGCGGGATAAAGATTCACAAGCAGCATTCCAAATGCAATCGGCAGAAGCAAAAGAGGCTCATACTGCTTTTTAATTGCAAGATACAATAAAAAGATTGAAACACCAATCATAACATAGTTTTGCCAGTTGAGGGTCAATATACCCGAGCTTTTAAAAATACCCTGTACGGCTTCCATAAAGCCCTGTAAAATTTCCATAGATAAAACGTCCCTTTCCGAAAAGATTACACCTTAAAACGGGCGTGTATTTTCAAGCACACCGGCATTTGCCCATGCTGAACGTCCGCCGCTTGATTTTTTAATACTTTTTATTTTTGCTTTTTCGGAATAACCGTACATACTTGCAACAGCTGCCGAAATTACTGCAACAACCTCTTCAGACACTCCGTCATCAACTTTCTGCGCAGGTATTTTTGAAGTCACAGGTTTTGGGACAGGCGAAGTATTCTTGGTTTCAACAATTTTTTGTTTCTTTTTATTTTTATCGTTATTTAATGCCTTAGAAACGATAAAACTGTATAAATTAATTATAAGAATCAAAAGGATAAGAACCGCAAACACAACAACAAATCCGGTAAGTATTACCTTAGCCGAAGAAATGCCTTTTTCAGCCAATGATAACTCAGCCGTATGGAGCAATGGCATAAGATTGGAAAAATTCATAAAACAACCCCCATATTTGTCATTTATATATAGGAATATTATACTTTATTCCCTGTATTTTTTCAATAACAAATATGGGGTGATTATTATTTTGGTGATATTACTAAATTTTTTTGTCCTGAAAAAAATAATTTGTAAAGATATTTATTTACAGAATAATGCAAATCAGACCATTGCAGCCGTCATTTATAATTTTCTCTATTGTTTCTCCTATTTTTCTGCGTGCATCTGACGGCATTCTGTAAAGTTTGTTGTGAAGTCCCTCGTTTACAAGCTCATGAACAGATTTTCCGAAAATATTGCTCTCCCATATTTTTTCGGGGTTCTCTTCAAATTCTTTAAGAAGGTACGAAACAAGTTCCTCGGACTGCTGTTCAGAGCCGACTATCGGTGTAACTTCTGTTTTAGTTTCAACCCTCATCATATGAATTGAAGGCGCGCTCGCTTTAAGGCGTATGCCATATTTTCCGCTTTGCTTAATAATCTGAGGTTCTTCAAGCGACAACTCGTCAATTGCGGGCATTACAATGCCGTAACCTGTTTCTTTGACCTGTTCGTATGCCTGTGCGATTTTATCGAATTCCTTTTGTTTCTGAGAAAGATTTTTTATGCAGCTCAAAAGCGCGCATTCATCGTTAATCTCAATATCGGTCTGCTCAGATAATACTTTATAAAACAAAGCTGTGTCAATTGCTACGGAAATTGTTGCGTATCCTCTGCCTAAATCAAGATTTGAAAGATGTGCGTCCTTTATGTATTCACATTTTGCAAGCTCTCTTATAGCTTGCTGAACCTCTCTTATCTTCTCAACCTTTTTTGCAGAATTTTTAATCGACTCAAAAACGACTGATTTAAGCCAATGCTCCTTGTCAAGAGTTACAACCCATTTTGGAATATCAACCTTTATTTCACGAATTGGAAATTCAAATAAAAGCTGAGCAAGAATACGCTTTATTTCATTTTCGCTGAGCTCCATACAGCTTACGGGAAGAACAGGAACATTATATTCCTTTGACATTTCTTCTGCAAGTGCAATTGTATGCTCGGATTCCGGTTCAATTGAGTTAAGCAAAACAATAAACGGTTTATTGATTGCCCTTAGTTCGTTTATTACACGCTGTTCGCTTTCAAGATAATCTTCTCTAGGTATCTCGCTGAAAGAGCCGTCCGTAGTAATTACAAGACCTATCGTAGAATGGTCGGTTATTACCTTCTTAGTGCCTATCTCCGCTGCGTCGTCAAACGGAATCTCCTCCTCAGACCACGGAGTTTTTACCATTCTGGGCATATCCTCTTCACTGTATCCAAGCGCACTGTCGACAATATATCCTACGCAGTCTATCATTCTTACTTTGAATGTGGCGTTGTTTCCGAGATTTATTTCAACTGACTCCTCAGGAATAAATTTCGGCTCAGTAGTCATTATGGTTCTGCCTGCCGAGGACTGGGGAAGCTCATCAACAGTTCTTCTATATATATTTTCATCTCTGATATTCGGAAGCACAAGAGCATCCATAAATCGTTTTATAAAGGTTGACTTGCCTGTTCTCACGGGTCCGACAACACCAATATATACATCGCCGTCGGTGCGTTGTGAAATATCGCGGTATACGTTTCTTTCCTCCATTATTTTACCTCCTAAACTCTCGGAATTAACAGCATCTGAGGATAATCAAGCGTTTGTTTGTCGGCTGAGTTCTCAGACAAAAGCAGCTCAAGCCGTGTATTGTGGGCTTTTGCTATATCCCAGAGGCTTTCGCCCTCTTTTGCAAAATACAGCGTGAGGGCACAGTTATCTGAAACTATCGGTTTATCTTCAAAAACAGCAACGTCTTTTACCGCTTTGAGCAAGTCTTTCTTTACAGCTCCTGCCGTTATCTTGATTTCACATCTGATTTCAACCGTGTTGTCGTCAGCAAGTCTGTAGCTGATACTCGCCGCCCTTGCTTCTGCATAATTTACATCATTGCAGTCTGACGCTGAGTTCAGCATATGCTCATAATCGGAGCTTCGCTCAATGAACACGGGCATATTATCCTCATTAAGCGCAAGCATACAGATGTTGATTTTGCCTGTTATCTTTACTCCGTCCTCATTTGCTAATTTTTCCGCGCTGACATAATCCGAATAAATATCAAGTATTTTCGAGATTTTACCGTCATCAACCTTTACCGATATTTTTTCCATATGAAGCTCGTTTGCAGGCGACACTTCATTTATAAGGCTTAACTGTTCAAAATCGGGCTGTGACGCGCAGAAAACAGAATATGCGTCAACTATTATTTCTTCATCATTAATAATATATCCCTCTTCGGTAACACAAAGCTTTACGTCAAGAATTACCGCAGGCTTTTCGGAAAGCATATCATTTTTTAGTCTTATGTCATATGACATAACGTCACAAATCACACAGTTTATTGTGTTTTCATCTATGCCCTCGCAGTCAATAATCTGGTTAAAGGGCAAAAGGTAATCAATTTTTGAAGTTTCGCCCGACTCCACATCAGTCAGATAAAACATTCTCAGATTTATTTCACCATTTACCATAAGTTTTCCGGTGACTGCTTTGGCATCAGTTACGCTTACGCCAACATCCGAATGAAGTATTGTTTCTATGGCAGGCTTGTCGGCAATTGAAATTTCCTCGCAAACATTAAACTGCTCCTGACAAAATGATTTTAAATCGGCACACCTGACAGCTTTTTTATTGGTTTCAAGATTTGAATCGGATGATGTATAAATATTGGTTTTTGATATTGTAAACACCTTGGCATATAAAGAAAAAGCCCCGTGCATAACAAGTCTTCGCGGACTCAGCGCTCTGCAATTTATGTATTCGGATTTGGTTTTTGTCATAATTACCGGATTATCCGGTGTTTCCTTGACGGAAAAGCACTGCGTAAAATTCACACTCTGCTCACAACAGCGTATTGTTTTGTTTATACTTTCAACGTATAACACATTTACTACGCAGTATCCGTCAACCTGAAGCTGACCGCCCGACAGGCTTTTTGACTGAATTTTCGGCGTAAGTGTACATTTCAGAATTTTTTCAATATCCGGACAATAATCGGGCAGTGTAAGATCTACGTCTGCAAGCTGTTCGGCAACCGTGTCTAGCACTGTTGCCGGTGTGCAAAACGAACGGTTTTCCTGATTAAACTCCATATTTATCTCTCCTTTTGATTTTATATATAAAATATATTATCTGTAATTGCAAAATATACCGAAGAAATAAATATTATTTACTGCTTACTGCTAAAAAAAGACTGTCCTGCAATAATTGCAGGACAGTCCCGATGATTAAAACTATTTTAATTTTATCAGTCAAATGAGGTTATTACTTCTGAAATATATTTTTGGATTTCTGTTGCATCTAAGACACTTATAATACCATCGTGGTTTACATCAGCTCTTGCCTTCATTTGATCAGTAAAAGCAGTCATAGAAGCACAATATTTACTAACAAGGGTTGCATCACGAATATTTATAATATTGTCTCCGTTTACATCACCGTATTTATCTTCTTGCTCCTGATCAAAAACAACTTTAGCAGTACCGCTTATTGATGAATTTGTAAAGCCCTGAACTTTTGACAAATCAACAGGTATGCTGTTTACTACAGCATTTTTGTAATTCAGCACACCACTTGATAAATAACCTACCGTTAACTCCTCAACATCAAGGGTAACATCAGCCGAGCCGGTTCCGATAACATCAAATGTTACATTTACAAGTGATTTTTGCGAAGTAAAATCGTACAGATTATTAACATTTGTAAAGTTGCCCTTTATAAATCCGTCTTTATAATTTGTAAGACCGTTAGTTATGTAAGGCATAACTGAGCTGTTTTTGGCAGGGTCAAATTTAAGCTTTGAATTGTCGTATGTAAGTTTCCACTGACCGTTTACTAATTTCATTGAAGATTTAAGGTCAAAAGTAACTTCAACTGTCTTTGCAGTATTGTCTGCCTTTGAAGATGCTGTTGTAAATAGATTGGAATTTGCATTAACCGTGATTGTATCCTCAGCAGTTGTCGGTTTCTGTGTTGCAGGCTGAGTAGTTGTGGGCTGCGGCGTTGTAGGTATGGGCTGACCACCTGTATTGCCAATGCGGGCAAACGGAACCGTAATTACATCATCATCATCTTTTTCATGTGATGTACTTGGATCATTGCCATAACTTCCTGTTGCATTGTCAATCATTGAAGGATCAAACGGGATACAATCAAGTGCAGATTCATTTCTTGTAGCAAGAACCATTGCGCCGATTCCGTTTTTCTGAATATAGTCTGCATTAATACCTAAAGTTTCAAGCGGAATTTTTATTTCATAGAATGAATCATAAGTAGTATCGTGAACGCCTTTTTCACCTTTGAATGTCTTATAGTCGACCCAGTCGCTGTCGTCGCTGAACACATCTTCAGGTGATTGTGAATAATTAAGACCTATAATTGAGCTTGCAATATTGCCTTCTGCCATTTTATACTCAATGCCGTTCTTTTTAAAGTCTATACAACCCTCATTATAATCTGTATTACCCTGTGCATCAACTGCTTTAAACATTGCAGGTGTTCCTTCACCGACTTTTCCGCTCATATAAAGCAAGCGGTCAACATGAGTATTAAAAGAAATATCTGCTTTAAAGTCCCAAATGTTTGCTCCTGATGTAATATCGTTTGTCATTGAAGGACTTGTCGGGTCAATACTTAAGGCAAGAATCAGGGGAACATTAAGAACTCGTCCGCCGTCAGAAAGCGGACCGTCACCGGGATTAGCCCACGTATCGGTTGTATTTACCATCTGCCATGCAACATAAAGATTGCTGTTATCCCATGCTGCATAAAGCGAGTATGTGTCAAGAACGCAATTCTCGTGACCGCCTTTCCAGTGGTTGGCAACATCCCATGCTGCTCCCTGAGCAATGAGCATATCCTCTGACCAGTCATTAAAATTGCCGTCAATTGTAATTGATTTCTGTACTCCCTTTTGTCCGTTCGGATTTGTTGCATATTTGCTGCTCAGAGTACCTGTTGCCGCATTTGCCGTAAATGATACGGATACGCATGTTACAAGGATTAAGACAGCAATTAAAATGCTTGTCAGTTTCTTTGTGCTTTTCATCATAACTTTCAAACCTCCTAAAATTTACATAATGCAATCACAAATTACAAAAGATTGCATTACCAAATTTATTATATAATTAAATTTCAAAAATCTCAATACAAAAATAAGATGTGCACAGCATTTTAGCACTATGCACATCTAATTTAATCTTATTCTGTTAATAATTACTAATATATTTTTATGTTGTCTGTGTTTCTTTTTTTATTCCGTAAATTTTACGCAGTATTGCAGATATAAATTTCGGTTTTTCAATAAGTACAACTTTCATAGTTACCTCCGTACACAAGAAATGCTTACTATTACAAGTGCCCCGGCTGCTACAATAAGTACCCAGTCGGACGGCAAAAGCGTTGCAACAAGCAACCCAAGACCAAAACATATTGCCGATTTAACCTTTTGTGTGTAGCAATTCACCGTATCACCCTTTAACAGTTTATACACATTAATTATTTGTGTGCAGAAAACAGGTTGAATTTTATTTTGATTTGATATAATATAAGATAACAGGTGGTAGATTATGAGAACTCTTGAAATAAAGAAAAATGACGCTAACCAGCGTCTTGACAAGTTTTTGCAGAAACGGTTTAAAACTCTGCCAAAATCTCTTATGTATAAATACATAAGGAAAAAATGTATAAAGGTCAACCAAAAAAAATGCGATATTCAGACTATACTGCATGAGGGTGATATTCTTACGCTCTACATAAAAGATGAGTTTTTTGAAAACAGCGAGAAAAAAAGTTATGAATTCTTAAAAGCTCCAAAAAAATTTGATATTGTGTATGAGGACGAGAATATTATCCTTATTGACAAAAAGCCCGGTGTTTTAGTCCACCCCGATAAAAACTATCATTTTGACTCGCTTGTTGCAAGAGTTCAGCATTACCTGTATGACAAAGGTGAATATGATCCCGAAGAAGAAAAAGCATTTGCTCCTGCGCTTGTAAACCGTATTGACAGAAATACGGGAGGAATTGTAATTGCCGCCAAAAATGCCGACAGCCTGCGCATTTTAAATGCCAAAATGAAAACCAGAGAGCTTGAAAAATTTTATCTCTGCCTTGTATGCGGAAAGCCTGAAAAATCATCCGATACGCTGATAGGATATATAACAAAAAACGAAAGCAAAAACAAAGTTACCGTTTTTAAAAACAAGGTCGAAAACTCAAAAGAAATAAAAACAAAATACAAATTACTTGATTATAACGGGAAATACAGTCTTTTGGAAATTGAACTGCTCACCGGAAGAACTCACCAGATAAGAGCGCATATGGCGTCAATAGGCCATCCTCTTGCAGGCGATACAAAATACGGAAAAAACAAAAAAGCACCCGACAACATAAAGTATCAGGCGCTTTACAGCTATAGATTAAGATTTAATTTTAATGAAAACGCAGGTATTCTTGAATATTTGAACAAAAAAGAATTTACCGTTAACAGCGTATGGTTTGCTGAAAGCAACCATATTTCCTTATAAGAATTATTTGTTACGTTCACATTACGAAAATTATTTTATGCACATAAACGCGCTCATTGTTCCCCTGCGTCCTTTAGTTGCGCGGTGACTCCACAAAAGACTGCTGTTACAGTTTGTGCATACATCCGATACGGTGATATTTTCTTTTCTTACTCCGGCTGAAATTAAAATCTGTCGGTTGGCTTCAAGCAAATCAATCATATATTTGCCGTTATCCTTAGGAAAAACAAATTTTTCAGTTTCAAGACCCTCAAGTGCAATAAAATTATCCGCACACGGCTTATCGACCTCATAACAGCATACTGATATTGCAGGGCCTATTGCAGAAACAATATCAGCCGGGTCTGTTCCGTAAATCTCAGTCATTTTTCTTACAGTCTTTTCCCCTATTCTTCCCACAGTTCCGCGCCATCCCGCGTGAGCAAGACCTATTGCCTTTTTGTTCGTATCAACAAAGAACAACGGAGTGCAGTCTGCATAATATGTCACAAGAGTGACTCCTCGTTCATTTGTGATTAACGCGTCTACACTTTCCATATCGCGCGGTCTATATATTCCCACTCCTCTATCTGCTGAGGTCACTTCTCTTACATAAGTATTGTGATCCTGAGCAGACGCGGTAAGAGTTTCAAATTCAAATCCTGCACTTTTGCAAATACGTCTGTAATTTTCGGTTACGTTATCAGGAATATCACCTCTGTTAAACGCCAAATTCATTGAGGTGAATTCTCCTGTTGACACACCTCCAAGGCGTGTTGAAAAGGCATGATTTATAAAATTTATTTCTGATAAAGAATTATATGTCAAGTAAGGGACGCTTTCGCTGTTGTTCAGCGTCATAACCTTTGATGTAAATTTCAATTTAAACCTCCGCAGATAAAATAATAAAATGTTTCACTTGAAACTATGCCTTCACAATGATATAATAAATTAGAATAATATTATAAATTCATATGATACGGGGTGATTATAATGAAAAATAAGCTGTTTGGTCAGAATATTTCTCCTGACTGTTCGTACTGTGAAAATGCTGTTTTTGAAAATGAAATGGTTTACTGCAAAAAGGGCAAACAAATTCAAAACGGCAAATGCAGAGCTTTTCGTTATGACCCTTTGATGAGAGTACCGAAAAATTTGTCTTTTAATAAAAAATACACCGCAGATGATTTTAAACTTTGAGAAATAACCGGCTTATTCATTTAAAAAGCTTTATCGTAATTGTAACGATAAAGCTTTTTGTTTATCTGAATATTTTATTCTTATGCAAGCTGGAAGTCACGTATGTAACTGTCAATAGATTTTTTTATTACCTCTTTTGCCTTTTTCACTCCGCTGATTTCTGTTACCGAAGTTACCTTGTCAGCTTCAAGTGTTTTATAAACCTGGAAAAAATGCTTTATCTCCTCAAAATAATGTTTCGGCAGTTCCTTGATGTCGTTGTAACTGTTATAGTTTGGATCATTGACGGGAACGGCAATTATTTTTTCGTCACAACTGTCATTGTCTATCATATTGAGAACTCCGATAGGCTTACATTCAACAAGAGTCATAGGCTGAATTGTTTCACTGCATAATACGAGAACATCGAGCGGATCTCCGTCATCAGCGTATGTTCTCGGAATAAAGCCGTAATTTGCAGGATAGTGAGTTGATGTAAACAACACTCGGTCAAGCTTTAAAAAGCCTGTTTCCTTATCAAGCTCATACTTATTCTTGCCGCCCTTTGAAATTTCTATTACAGCATAAAACGATTCTGTTGTTATTCTTTTGGGCGAAATGTCATGCCATATATTCATTTTATCACCTTACCACTCAATATATTTTTCTTTTTTATTATAAATAATGCTTTAGGCATTGTCAAGGAAAGTATTTCCTTGACAATGCCCGAAAACAGTGTATTTATGGAAAATATCTGTACTCCTAATCTTAAATTTATTTTTTAATATGCTCAGATATTACTTTTATAATCTGAATAATAATTGTTGGTATAACTGCCAAAAGACCGATAAATCCTATTTGAACTGCCGTGAGGGTTTCAACGCTGAACAGCGGGTGCATAAACGGTACAAAAAGCACAAACGCAAGAAGAAATACACCCAGGAAGAATGCTCCCACACTGTAGATGTTTGAGGTAAAGCCTAATTTGAAGATTGAATGGGTACTGCGGCAGTTAAATCCGTGAAACAGTCTTGCAAGCGTGAGTGTGGCAAAAGCCATTGTACTTGCCGTTGCGGCATTAATCTGCAAGCCGAGATAAAATGCTATCATAGTTACTACAGCTATCAAAGCTCCCTGACCCATCATTAATCCGACAAAATCCTTTGTCATAATTCCTGCCTTGGGGTCGCGGGGTTTTTGAGAAAGCAAATCCTTTTCGGGTTTTTCCATACCGATTGCGATAGCGGGAAGCGAGTCGGTGAGCAGGTTGATAAAGAGCAGATGGACAGGCTGAAACGGTACGGGAAGCGCCATAAGCGAAGTATACAGAACAGCAAAAATACCTGCCATATTTCCCGAAAGCAGGAAAAGAATTGAATTTTTTATATTTCTGAATACATTTCTTCCGTTTGCAACAGCTTTAATGATAGTTGCAAAATTGTCGTCCTGCAAAATCATTGATGCCGCGTCTTTTGAAACCTCTGTTCCCGTTATTCCCATTGCTACGCCTATATCGGCTTTCTTTAGTGCAGGAGCGTCATTTACTCCGTCACCTGTCATGGAAACAATGTTTCCCTTTTTCTGCCATGCTTCTACAATTCTTATTTTATTTTCCGGTGAGACACGTGCATAGACCGAAATTCTTTCAATCTTCTCATCAAGCTCCTCATCGCTCATTGCGTCAAGCTCAAGTCCCGTAACGGAAATATCTCCGTCTCTGAAAATTCCTATCTGCTTAGCAATTGCAGTAGCCGTTATTTTATGGTCGCCCGTAATCATAACAGGTCTTATGCCTGCACGAATTGCATCTGCAACTGCCTGCTTTGATTCCTCACGCGGAGGGTCGATCATTGACACCAAACCGAGAAAAGTATAATTATATTCAGTATCTATACTTAGCTCTTCGTCCGATTCCTTATAAGCGAACGTCAAAACTCTGAGTCCGTCCTCAGAATACTTTTTATTCTGTTCAAGAATTATATTCTTATCCTCTTGGGTAATTGGTCTTATGCCGTCCTTAGTTGCAATGCTGACGCATCTGTCAAGGATCACATCAAGCGCGCCTTTTGTAAGAATGTGCGATACGCCGTGCATTTTATATTTTGTACTCATCATTTTGCGGTCGGAATCAAACGGTACTTCCTCGATTCTTCTAAGTCCGCTTCTCATTACATTTTCATCGTAGCCAATTTTGCGGAAGGTTTCAAGAAGTGCATATTCGGTAGGGTCGCCTATTCCCTTTCCGTCAACAATGCTTGAATCGTTGTTGAGCACCATATCATAAAGTAGGTGTCTGTGGCTTTCTACATTCAAATCAAGCTGATCCTCAAGTATGCTTTCACCGTTGATAAAGATTTTTTGGACTGTCATTTTATTTTGAGTCAGCGTACCTGTTTTATCTGAACAGATTACCGAAACACAGCCGAGACTTTCAACTGCTTTTAAATCCTTGATTACTGCATTTTCCCTTGCCATTTTCTGAGTACCCATCGCCTGCACTATTGTAACAATTGAGCCGAGCGCTTCGGGGATTGCGGCAACGGCAAGTGCAACCGCAAACATAAGCGCGTCAAGAATTGAATTCTGATCTATAACGTCTGCCTGCATAAGGTTTAAGCCGAAAACTACAACGCTTATTATCATAATTATGACTGCAAGCCGGCTTGAAAACTTGTCAAGGCTGAGCTGTAACGGTGTTTTCTTCTCTTTTGCCGCGTTCATAAGCGAAGCGATTTTTCCGATTTCGGTATTCATACCGGTGCCTGTTACGGCTACAAGCGCTCTGCCGTAGGTTACAAGACTGCCGGAGAACACCATATTCGTTCTGTCTGCGAGCGGTACTTCGCCGTTAATTATTTCTTCATTTTTATCAACATTTGTTGACTCGCCCGTAAGAGAGCTTTCGTTCACTTGAAGCGAATAATTGTTTATTATTCTTCCGTCGGCAACAATTAAATCGCCTGCTTCAAGCACTATTATATCTCCCTCGACTACATTTTTTGAGTCGATTTCTATTTTCTGACCGTCACGAATTACCTTTGCACTCGGCGAAGAAAGTGATTTTAGGCTTTCAAGCGATTTTTCGGCCTTGACGTGCTGTACAGTACCGAGAATTGCATTTAAAATTATTACGGCAAAAATTACTATCGTACTCTCGAGATTTCCCGAAAATATTGAAATGATAGCGGCAATAATAAGTATTATCACCAACAAATCTGCAAACTGCCCGAGAAACACCTGCAAAGCAGTTTTCTTCTTTCCCTCCTGCAAGACATTCTCACCGTTCTTATCTAAAAGCTCTTTGGCTTTTTCAGATGTGAGTCCGTCGTTTGTAATACCGAGCTTTTCAAATACTTCTTCTCTTGACATCTGGTACCAATTTTTCATTGCTTTACGCCTCCAAGTTTATTATAGACTTACATTATGAGTTTATTGAAGCAAAAAAGACTTTTATTGCAAAAGCTGCTTTGAGCCTGCAATAAAAGTCTTGTTCTTTAAGAAAATACAGTAAAATACGGTGTTTTCTCGAGATATAACCGATACCGAAAACGGTATGTACTGACGATTAATATCACAGATTATCTGCGAACTACTCCCTTTTAGCAAGAAATATTCTACCACATCCGTTAATTGTTGTCAACAGAATTTTCAAGCTTCTGAAAATTCTCCCCTACCCCTATATGAGGATTATTATCTTCAGGCTGTTGTAAATCTTCTTTTGATTTATTTTCCTTTTTAGGCTTGCTTACCGCGGCAAATATTATTCCGATAAACGCAAGGAATGCTCCTCCGCCTGAAAAAACAGCCGACAGATATATTTTATCAAACAAATATGCAACAATTATCGCAGCAAGAAACATCGGAATACATACCATAAGAAGAATAAATGCAGTTTTGTAAAGTCCGTTCATTTTTGTTTTGTTTTTCATGTATTTTATTGCCTTTCAATAAAGTATGAATTTACAGATTATTTGCAATGTCTGCAAAATTAACCAGTGTGAGCATTTCCGCTCTGGCATTTGCGGAAACGCCTGATTTTTCAAGGATTTCCGTAACAGTTTTTTTATCGAGCAAAAGTCCTGAGCTAAGTGAATTTGCGATTACCTTTCGCCGCTGAGAAAATGCAGCCTTTACAACCGAAAAGAATTTTTTCTCATCATTAACCTCAATCGGTGGTTCGTTGAGAACATTCAGTCTGATAACCGCCGAGTCAACCTTTGGCGCAGGCATAAACGAACCTGCGCTGACATTAAAAAGCATTTCAGGCTGTGCATAGTAATTGACAGACACTGTTACCGCTCCGCTCTGACGTGAGCCAACCTCTGCACAAATGCGCTGTGCTGCTTCCTTTTGTACCATAACCGTTATTGCAGATATAGGAAGCTTTTCCTCAAGCAGTCTCATTATTACAGGCGAGGTTATGTAATACGGTAGATTTGCGCAGACAACAACCTCCATATTTTTGAATTCATCATCAATTAGTTTATGTAAATCTATTTTCATTACGTCATCATTTACGATTCTTAGGTTGTCATATTCCGCCAAGGTTTCGTCAAGCACAGGCAGCAGTCGCTTGTCGAGCTCTATTGCAACGACCCTATCGGCGAGTCTGCACAGTTCATTTGTAAGCACTCCGATTCCGGGACCTATCTCAATTACTCCTACTCCCTTGCCCGCACCCGAAAGCTCAGCCATTCTCGGGCATACCGACGGATTAATCAAAAAATTCTGACCGAGCGCTTTTGAAAACGTAAATCCATGTCTGCTTAAAATATCTTTAATTGTTCCTATATCAGATAATTTGTTCATATTAACTGCTATGCATTACGAAATATTTACAAAAATGTGCGGATACAGCCTTTTGTAAAAAAATCGTTCCTTTCCTGAATTTTACGCTATACTCTTAATCCCTTGGGATATTTATTTTTAAGTCTTCCGTTTGACGCTTTTCCAAAACCTGTAGTAATACCATTGACGCACACGGCGGTATATCCTTTTATATGCTCTGATACCGCAATTTCCTCGCCGTGCAAGAACGATTTAATCTCTTTGCTGTTTACATCAAAATCTATACACGATTTGCAGTCCTGCATACGTGCCGCCATAAATGCACTGTGATGTGGTTCAATTCTGTTTTTAACAATTTCTCCTAAAATTACTCCTGCCCTTAAAATAGACAGTCCCTTTATATCAAAATTATAATTCTTGGGAAGAATTATAATTTTATCATTTACTATTTTAATATTTTCACCAAAAGGTCTGTAATAAAACAAACTGTCGTAAAAATCAAGTATTTTTTCGTCAGTTTTATTATTCGTCAAATCGGGAATAATATTTTTATTAGATTTAAAACAATTTCCTTTTTTGCGAAGCTTTGCGGCAAAATGTCCTTCTCCGCCGTCCATAGGAAAAATTCTGCGGGCATACTCAAGAGCAGGACGTCCAAAATCTACAGCTGGATTTTCAAGCTCAAATTCAGGGTTTTCATCAAGAAAACGTGTAATTACTCCTTCGTTTTCTTCACATGAAAACGTACAGGTTGAATAAACAAGCACGCCGCCGTCTTTTACTGCATTTTTTGCACTGTTTAAAATTAACAGCTGTCTTTCGGCACAGCTTTTTACGTGTTCTTCACTCCACTCAAGCTGTGCAGAGGAATTTTTGCGGAACATTCCCTCGCCGCTGCAAGGTGCGTCTACAAGCACCTTATCAAATTGCCCCGCAAGCTTTTCGCATAAAATATCGGGGTGACAGTTTGAAACTACGGCATTTGTAATTCCCATCCGTTCAATATTCGATATAAGAATATTAGCTCTGCTTTTTACAATTTCGTTGCTCCACAACAGTCCCGTAGAATTAAGCTTTGCACCAATCTGAGTGCTTTTTCCACCCGGTGCGGCGCAAAGGTCAAGCACAAAGTCATTTTCCTCAATTCCGAGCATTTCAACCGCAGAGGTTGCAGAAGGCTCCTGAATATAGAAAGCACCCGAATGATGAAGAGGATTGTTTCCAAGCGAAACAACATCGTTCGGTATGTAAAAGCCTTCTTTGCAAAAAGGCGTCGGCTTTAGCTCAAAATCAAGCAATGATTTTAGCCTTTCGGCTGTACATTTTACAGTATTGATGCGAAGTCCTCTGAAATTGTCAGCTTCATAATATTTCAAAAATTTATTATATTCATCACCTAATAGTGATTTCATTCTAAATAAAAAATTGTTCATTTGAATAATACCAAAAAATCAGACAATAATAAAATCAAAGGGAGGTGTTAAAATGAACTTTAACCAGAATCAGAATAACAACAACCAGAATAACAGCCAGAACAAAAACCAGAACAACAATCAGAATCAGAACAACAACCAGAACAAGAATCAGAACAATAACCAGAATAACAGCCAGAATAACAACAGATAATTACATTCTGCGCAGAAAGTATGCCGTGTTCGCAATGGTGCGGGCACGGTATACTTTTTATGTAATGATTTTAAATGCCGCAATTAAAATTTGGGAATTTTAGAATTTTATAATTATTATGAATATTTTATTATAATTTAATATCCATATTCCTCGCCGATAATAATCACTTTAATTCTGCCGATATGACGCTGCTGTGCGCAAACTACATAATTACAGCAAATTCTTTGGGCGCTGTGACAGCCCTCGCAAAGTTCGGAATTTTCTTTATTAATTGAAACGCATTTTCCGTCTTTTGCACAATATGTATCGCAGTTTAGTCTGACGGTATTCTGCGGAGCAGCAACCGTTTTTACACGTTTTACAGCTTCATCAATATTTTTTACAAGCTTATTTATTCCGCAAACTACCACTACGCTCTTAGGACCGTAAAGGATCGCAGCCACACGGTTTGAATTTCCGTCAACGTTGTAAAGCTCTCCGTTTTCAGTTACTGCATTTGTGCTTGTAAAAAACGCGTCCGCACAAAATGTTTTTCGGTAAACCTCTTCTACCTCTTCACGGGTAATTCCGGGTGCGCTTCTGTCAAGATAATTATATTCCGAGGATGTTATTATATCATATACGCCTGTCTGCTTTAATGTTACGGATCCTCCGCTTGAAATAACGTCTCCTTTATTAATAAGAGTCCTTACAAGATCACAGGCTTCCTCTTTGGTTTCGCAGTAATATGCGTCCATATTGTTTCTTTTTAGATTATTAATTGTTTTTTCAATCTTGGTTTTCAATTCATTCGTCATACGTATCTCCCCTGTCATTAAAATATATTTATATTATACAATATTTATTTTAATTTGGCAATGCAGCAATTGTCGGCAGAATAAGCTCCAATGATATTAAAACAGGCTTATCTGCAAATCAATTTACAGATAAGCCTGAGATGAGCGGATATAGTTTATGGCTCAACAAACGGAACATTAAGATATTGTGCAACCGACTGAGAAAGATTGCGCGCAATATTGTCTATGTTATCGCGTATCCACTGCGCGTCTTCGGGATTGTCGTGATAAGCGACTTCTATTAATGCCGCAGGCGCTTTTGTTCGTCTGACTTCTGCAAGCGAGGTCGTGGGAATTATGTCAACATTATTTGGATCTGGATATATTTTTTCATAATTGCTCTGAATCGATTCGGCAAGTCTTTTGCCGTTTGTACTTGAAGGATAATAGTAAATATCTGCACCCGTAAAACGTCCTTCTGAGCCTTCAGGAGCGGCATTGCTGTGAAGCGCCAGATGCAAATCATAGTCTCCGCTGTTTGAGTCGGCAATTGCCTGACTGAGAGTCATATCGGGACGATTGCGTCTAAATTCAATTCCGCTGGCGGTCAGATAAGGCTCCATTGCGTCAGCAACTAAATTCATATAATATTCCTCGTTACCGCCGTCAACATAAGGATTAAACTCCTGCAAAGACGGACTAAGATAAATTCTCGGCATAAAAAAGTCTCCTCTTTCAAAAAATACTTCTCTATTTATTTTATTCTGTTATGCGCCTGCTGTGAACCAATAAATTTATCTTTTTTGCTTTTGTAAATCTTTATTTATACGGCTGAGCAAGCTTTCCATCGTCTCATTTTTTTCACGTCTGTATCTTCCGAGTTCGTAGAGGCTGTCAGGATTTTTGGTAATTAAATTTGGCTTTTCGGTACAGGTGAGCGTGCATACAAATCCCAGCTTTTTAATTATTTCAAGCGTAGAATTGCTCTTTGCCCCAAACGGATATACAAAACACGTCGGCGTTATATCTGCATTATTTTTAAAATAATTCTGCGCTTTTGTTATATCGTATTTAATAACTTCGGTATATTTTTCAAGAGTTTCGCCGCTTTTTTGCTCTATTCCCCTTCGCGGTTTTAATGTATGCATATTATAAGAATGATTTTGTATCTCTACATAACCTGCGTCAACCATTTCCTTTATATCTGAAATACTCATATTACCGTAAGTAACTGAAATCTCTCCTGATTTTGTAAATTTCTCCGTCATTGATGCAATTGGCGATATGACTGCTTTATAGTTATATTTTTTTAAAAGCGGATATGCATAATAATAATTATTATAATATCCGTCGTCAAACGTTAGCATAACGCTTTTTGATTTTAATTCTCTATCAGAATAAACATAATCTACGAGATCTTTAACAGTTACAGATTCGTATCCGTTTTCCCTAAGATATTTAAGGTCATTTTCAAACAGGTCAGGTGAAACCGTATAATTATTCTGTAAGCTTTTGTCATACAGCAAAGAATGGTACATTATTATTGGAATACTGACTGCTCTTTCCTTATCTTCTGCGTGCGCGCCCTGTCCTACAAGCATAAATGCCACTGCAAGAATAAAAATCAATAAAATTGTCGAAAATGATTTAAACTTGTTTTTTATGTACACTTACTCACCCCAAAATTTTCTAAATTTTTTATTTTAATTCTTCTGTATAATTATAACAATACAACTGTATGATAATATACTCTTAAAGTTGATAATGATTACTGTTTTTATTAACTTTAATAAATACAAGGAAAATATGTATGGCTAAACATAATTTCAGTTCAAAACGCAACGCGATTTATGATATGGTGTGCAGCACAGATACTCATCCAAGCGCACGTTGGGTTTATGAAAAACTAAAGCCTGACATTCCTGACCTGAGTCTTGGAACAGTGTACAGAAATATTGCATTGTTCAAGGACGAAGGCAAAATACGAGTTGTCTGCAACGTAAACGGCGAAGAGCGCATTGACGGAGATATTACTCCGCATTCGCATTTCATCTGCAATAAGTGCGGAAATGTTTACGACATTTGCGACAAACAAATTACTTTCGACTTCTCATCAGAGCTTTCAGGAACAGGATATATTGTTGAAAGCAAATTTATTTTGTATTACGGAATATGCCCTGAATGTTCGGAGAAAAAAATACATTAATATTTTATTACAAAGGAGACGTAATTATGAAATGGTATTGTACAGTATGCGGTTATGTTCACGAAGGTCCTACTGCACCTGAGGCTTGTCCTGTCTGCAAGGCACCTGCTGAAAAGTTTAAGCAGATGGACGAAGAGGCTTCTTTTGCAACAGTTCACGAGGTTGGAGTTGCCCAGGGTGTCAGCGAGGATATTCTCAAGGATCTGAGAGCCAATTTTGAGGGCGAATGCAGCGAGGTAGGTATGTATCTTGCAATGGCAAGAGTTGCAGACCGAGAGGGTTACCCTGAAGTTTCAGCAGCTTTCACAAAGTATGCTTTTGAAGAAGCTGAACACGCTGCTAAGTTTGCCGAGCTTCTCGGTGAAGTTCTTACAGACAGCACAAAGAAGAACCTCCAGATGCGTGTTGACGCTGAAACAGGTGCTTGCGAAGGTAAATTTGACCTTGCTAAGCGTGCCAAGGCTCAGAATCTTGACGCTATTCACGACACAGTTCACGAAATGGCTAAGGATGAAGCAAGACACGGCGCAGGCTTCAGAGGTCTTTTGAACAGATATTTTAAGTAATTTTTAATTAGCAGACAAAAAACGGAGCAGATCAAACTGCTCCGTTTTTTTATATATTTTATGAATTTTAATATGAATTTTAAAATCGGTTGATTAAAAATCATATAATAAATTATGCTTCTGCAATAACCTCGACCTCAACAAGCACATCCTTAGGAAGCTGTTTTACTGCTACGCAGGATCTTGCGGGCTTTTCTGTAAAATACTTTCCGTAAACTGCGTTAAAAGCAGAAAAATCGTTCATATCTTTTAAGAAGCAAACGGTTTTTACTGCCTTTTCAAGTGAACTGCCCGAAGCCTCAAGCACATTTTTTAAATTAGTGCAAACCTGCTCAGTCTGTTCTTCAATTGTTGTTGCTTCAACATTGCCGCTTGCGGGATTAATTGCAATCTGACCTGATGTAAACACAAGTCCGTTTGCCTTGACAGCCTGTGAATACGGACCGATAGCGTCGGGTGCGTTTTTTGTATAAATTTTTTCCATTTTTATTTCCTCCGTTTATTCTTAATCTCAGTTTGAATATAAAAATATATTCATTTACTTTTAAATTATTATTATACAAGTTTAAAGCCTGCTCCTGTAAGAGCGTCTGAAATTTCCTTTACGTGGTCAAAATTTCGGGTTTCAAGCACAATTCTCAGATAGCAGCCGTTTACATCTGTTCCCTCGCTTGCCCTTTCGTGGTGAATTGAAATTACATTACCGCCTTTGTCTGCAATAATTTTAGATACAGCAAGAAGCTGTCCGGGCTTATCCTGAAGTTCAATGCACATAGTCTGCTGTCTGCCTGACATCAGCAGACCTCTTTTTATTACCCTTGAAAGAATTGTTACGTCTATATTACCGCCCGAAACAATGCATACTACCTTTTTGCCCTTAACAGGAAGCTTGTTGAACATTACTGCTGCAAGCGGCGCTGCTCCTGCTCCCTCTGCAATCATTTTCTGTGTTTCAATAAGCTCTAATATTGCAGAACAGATTTCATCATCACTTACCGTAACAATATCGTCAACATATTGCTTTATGTATTCAAACGTGTGCTCTCCCGGAGATTTAACCTGAATACCGTCGGCAATTGTTGATACTCTGTCAAGATGTATCGGTTTCCCCTGTTTTATTGATTCGTACATTGACGGGGCGCCCTCAGCCTGAACCCCGTAAACCTTGACATTCGGATTAAGACTTTTTATTGCACACGCAACGCCAGAAATAAGTCCGCCTCCGCCGATTGCCGCAACAACAGCGTCAACATCGGGCATTTCGTTCATTATTTCAATTCCGATTGTGCCCTGACCTGCGATTACGTTTTCATCATCAAAGGGATGAATAAAAGTGTAGTTCTTTTCATCACGCAGACGTAAAGCCTCATTATAGGCATCATCATAAACTCCCGGCACCATGCAAACATCTGCGCCGTAGCCTTTGGTAGCCTCAACCTTTGAAATAGGAGCTCCGTCAGGCAGACAGATGAGAGATTTTATTCCGTATTTGGTTGCGGCAAGAGCCACGCCCTGAGCGTGATTGCCTGCGGAACAGGCTATAACTCCCCTCTTCTTTTCCTCATCGGAAAGCTGGGAAATTTTGTAGCCTGAACCTCTTACCTTAAACGAACCAGTAATCTGCAAATTTTCAGGCTTTAAATAAATATCGCAGTTATTGCTAATTGCAGACGCTTTAACAAGATGCGTCGGTCTTATTACGTCCTTTAATACATAAGATGCATGATAAATTTTGTCTAATGTAATCATACTACTCTTCCTTTTCCTTATTATATACTTTTTAATTGTATAATAATATTAGAATAAAATCAAGTTTTTTTAAATATTGTTTGATTTAATGTGTGTAGGATTACAATAGATGTGTTACAAAAAAATGAGAGTGAACCGTGGAATTGAGGAAAACTGCAAGCAGTTTACAC
>CANQDR010000030.1 GCA_947593615.1 uncultured Clostridia bacterium | reverse complement strand
ACTGCTTGCAGTTTTCCTCAATTCCACGGTTCACTCTCATTTTTTGTAACACATCTATTGTAATCCTACATTTTTTATAATCTATTTTACATCAGAACAGCTTAAACAGTATGGAATAGATTTAGATGCCGTCGGGGAGCTTATGAAAATACGAACAAGTCAAGAAACATAGTTTTTATAAGTACATTAGTTGTTATTTTTGCGAGTTTATAGTTTTGCCATTTTCTGACATCTTTTACCATTTTTTGCCAAAATTGGTAAAAAATATACGTAAATTTACAAAATACCTTGTCCAAAACAAAGTTTTATCAGTAGATAGGTTTATATTTTTGCATGCTTATCCTTTTTGGCAATTTTTGCCATTTTTTGCCAAAAATGGCAAAAAATACACGTAAAATTACAAAATACCTTGCCCTAAACATAGTACAGTCTATACTCACTCTTTAAATATTAAATTTTATATTAAAAAATTTGATTTCAAAAACAGTTCCTCTGCCGACTATGGAATCAACGCTTATCAATCCGCCTGCCTTTTCAACAATAGCTTTTGAAAGTGCAAGACCTATTCCCACGCTGTTTTCATCTGAATTCTTTCCCTTATAAAAGCGCTCAAATATATGCGGTAAATCTTTCTGTTCAATTCCGCAGCCGTTGTCGCGTATGCTGATTTTTGTGTAGAGCTTGTTTTGCTCGGCGATTATTTGCACATATCCGCCTTCGCCTGTGTGCTCAATACAGTTTTTAATTATGTTTGTTATAGCTTCGCAAAGCCATTTGAAATCACAGTCAATTTCAACCGTACCTTTACACTCTGAGCTTACTTCAACGTCCCTAAGCTCTGCAAGAACAGCTGTATTGCGTATGCACTCGTCAATAATTTGCGATATGTTTTCTTTTTTATTTTTAAATACAATTGAATTAGCGTCAAGTTTTGAAAGAGTGAGTATAGACTGTACAAGAAAACTCATACTGTTTGTACTGCGCTTTATGTCATTTAAAAATTCCGTTCTTGTCTGCGCAGGCATGTTTTCATCCTCGATTATATTGTCGAGCATTACCATAATTGATGTGATAGGAGTTTTCAACTGATGTGATATGTCTGAAAGCGTATCTTTGAGATTTTTCTTGTCTTTTATTGAATTCTCCGATTGTTCTTTGAGCATGACCGTTGTTTTGTAAATCTCATTTTTGAGCAGCGACATTTCATCTTCGCTGTTTTCTGCAATTGCAAGGTCATAGTTTTTCTTATTTATCTGTGCGACATAATTTGTAATTTGACGTGTATCTTTTGCCATTTTTTGGCAAAAAATGGCAAAAATTGCCAAAAACAATAAGCACGCAACAATAAAAACCAATGTACTTATAACAACCATATTTCTTGACACGTTCGTATTTTCATAAGCTGCCCAGTCGGCATCCAAATCTATTCCATACTGTTTAAGCTGTTCTTTAGTATTACTAAAATCGCTTTGGCTGTTCAGAATTTCGGCAATTTCTCTTTCGGATATCTGAGGATATTTTTCCTTTATTGCCGATACAAGCTGAGCAACAGCTTCATTTGTGTTATTTCGCACAGCATTGAGTCCTGTTATGCTGACAAATACCAAAAAGGCCGAAAAAACTACCGCTGTTAAAAGAAAAACTATCATAAATTTATACGAGCGTTTCATTATTCCTCCAGTCTGTAGCCTATTCCCTTTACGGTTTTAATTATGTCGGTATCCAATTTTTTGCGTATGCGCTTTATGTAAACCGTAAGAGTGTTGTCGTTTACATAGTTGCCTGCAATATCCCATATGCTTTCAAGTAAAAGTTCACGGGTTATGGTTTTGCCCAGATTGCGGACAAGCATTGAAAATATTTTATATTCAAGCGCCGTAAGTTCAACTCTTTCTCCGTCTTTGAAAACCGCCTTTTCTTTGAGGTCCGTTGTTATATTGCCCGTTACAATAACATTTTCTTGGCTGTTGTTCCGCATAATTCGTTTTATTCTCGCCAGAAACTCGCGCATTGAAAACGGCTTTGTTATATAATCGTCTGCGCCAAGCTCAAATCCTTTTACTATGCTGTTCTCATCATCAATTGCGGTCAGAAAAACTGCCGGAACATCGCTTATTCTGTGAATTTCCTTGTACAAATCAAATCCGTTGCCGTCAGGAAGGGTTATGTCGATTATAAGTAAATCAAAATCAAAAGGCGCTGTTTTGAGTGCATTTTCAAAGTCTTCGCACAATATGACTGTGTATCCGTTCTGCTCAAGCGAATATACTATGCCTTTGGAGATTATTTTGTTGTCCTCTACAAGTAAAATTTTCATAATTTGCTCCCAAACTGTTTGTCTGCCTTATATTTTGAGTGCATATTAATATATAATTTACAACAATAAAACTCAAATTAATATTCGTGCAGGGAGCCTATTGGACATCCCTGCACGGTTGATTATATAATAAGTATAGCATTAAAAATTTCTATGTCAATTAAATATTATCATTGCGTATCGTTTCAATAATGTTCTGCTTGCCTACCTTTACAATGGAGAACTTCATAATCATCCATATTACTGCAAACACAAAAACTATGCTGATTATAATTGATGTGTAAGGCACTACATAGTCGAATGATGAGTTATTTGAGAATGCCCAGAATATAGCCAATCCGCCAATGAGTCCGAGCGGTATGCCGATAATGAGCGACTTTATTCCATAGAAAAGACTTTCGAGGCGAATCATTCGGTTGAATTCTCTTTTTGTCATACCTATCGACTTCAGCATTGCAAATTCTTTGCTTCTCAATCTCATGTTTGTTGTAATGGTATTAAAGATGTTTGTAATTCCTATAAGAGTTATTACAATTATAAATCCGTAGACGAAAATGCTTATTACAAGTGTTATAGAATTAAACGTACGTGCCTGTCTGTCAACATTAAATACTGAAATATCGGTGTTTCCCATATCGTTTATTGCCTGTTCTGTTTTATCGGCATTTTCGGCATTGATGTATATTGTATAACTCACCTGATTTACAGGTATATTTTCTTTCATCCAATCCTCGCTTACAATCACCGAACACTCTTGTTCAGATATATTGTTTTTCAGCTGTTTTGGGACTTCATTAATTGTGCCTGCGACTTTTATATTGAACTCATTGTAATCAGGGTCTTCCTTTTCAATAGTTGTAACCCCTTTAAGCTCGTCAATTTTTTCACTGTTGAAGAACTCGGCTGAATCCTGCTTTTCATTTTCTGTGTAAGTAAATTTATTGTATATTATACCTTTGTCCTTAACCTCGTCATAATTGTATCCGAGTGACTTTACAACATCTCTGTACAAGCTGTTATTAACTGACAACACAGGTATAAAAATATATTCAGAATCGTAACCTACTCGACTGTGTTTGTTGGCTTTACTGCTTAATTTACTTTCATCAACCTTTATATTAAAAGAAGAAAAAATTTCTTTACTACTTGATTTAATTCCGTCAAGCTTTTGAATTTGGTTATATACAGAGTCGATCATATTATAATCGTTATTGGAATAACTTTCAGATATCTCAATGTTATAATCCATTTCAGAGTAATACTTTGAGGAATACTTTAATCCGTAATCCACAAATGATGATATTGCAATAAACATTGCTACACTGACAATAATTGAAATAACCGTTGTGCGGTACTTCTTTTTACTGCGCTTTAAATTTTTGTAGGCAATGTCGCCGCCAACACCAAAAAATTTACTAATAAGTTTAGGTGATTTGTATTTTTTATTCTTTTTGCCCTTACCGATTTTAACATCGTTATTGCTTCTTATTGCAGTAATCGGAGCAATTTTTGACGCCCTTATTGCTGTAGTAACAGTTGAAAGAATAATGGTCACCGCCGACAGCAAAACTGCAAAAATCATCGGAAGTATAGGTACTATATAGGCAAATGTAATACCGTTTAACGCTTCCCCAAGCAACACATTCAACAGTGTAATAAGAATTGAAATTACTCCTACTCCCAAAAGCAAACCCAAGGGGATTCCGATTAACCCCAATATAAATCCCTCAAACAGCACATTGTTGCGGATTTGCTTCGAGGTTGCTCCTACAGAAGCTAACATTCCGTACAATTTTGTCTTTTCGGTAATTGAAATTGCAAAGCTATTGCGTATTACAAACACACTTGCAAGTATTATAATTGCAATTATTATCACGGCAAGCGAGTACAAAACTGACAGACTTTCATCACCCACGCCGTAGCCTTTATATCTTAATACACTGCTGTTTGCAATTATACTATCATATTTCATAGATCTGCCGGTTTCTTCTTCGTCAGAGAAATTACCTGTTATGTATTCGTTTGTCTGTTCTTCGGAAAGTCCTGTGATTTCCGAAGCAATTTTTATATAATCCTTTTCGTTTTCATCCTTAAGATCAATGTACAGTGACGCAAGAGGCGTAAGCTCATTTTCGTCAGCCGCCGTAAAAGCATCGCTGCACGCGGCATTGGAAGGCATTATAATATCATAGCTTGCACAGTTTTCAAGAATACCTACTATCTTATATGTTTTTTCTGTTTTAACATCTAAAGTTTCCTTTAGGCTTTCCTCGCTGTCATTATAGGTTTCACCGTATTCGGTGGCTGCATAAAGTGTTTCCCCTTTTTCGGTAGTTCTGTCGCCTATTTTTAGAGTAACAGTATCACCCACAGAAAACTTTTTATCAGAATTTTTAATTACACTCTGAGTAATGACAAGCTCGCTGCTGTTTTGCGGATATCTGCCTTCCTGCAATGTAGTTTTAAAGCAATTGCCGAAAGCGTCTTTACCCAAAGCTCTGACATAAACATACGGTTTATGTTCATACTTATACTCGGGAAGATATGCACATCCTACAGAATCTTCTGCATATACAGCCTTAATATTTCTGTTTGCCTTGATATTCTCAATGTCTGATTTTTTAATATTGCCGGATAAATATAAATCATAATCTCCGCTTGAATTAATTTCAGCATTTATCATTGTCTGCTGTGCGCTTGCAGCCATTCCCGCAACAACAGTAATCAGCGCCGCTGAAAGTAAAATGCCTATAACAGTCACTATAGTTCGGCTTTTGTTAAGCTTTAGATTTTTGAGGGTGAGTTTGTTTAATATCTTCACTTCTTACGCCTCCCCTGTAATTTTGCCGTCCTGAATTGTAATAATTCTGTCTGCCTGTTTTGCAATATCCAAATTATGTGTAATCATGATAATTGTCTGATTATAGGCTTTATTTGACATTTTCAATATACTCATAATATCTTCCGCAGCCTTTGAGTCAAGATTTCCCGTAGGTTCGTCAGCAAGCACCAGCGCAGGATTATTTATAAGCGCACGCGCTATGGACGTTCTCTGCTGCTGACCGCCGGAAAGCTCATTAGGAAGATGTCTGCGCCTTGCTTTCAGTCCAAAAGATGTCAGAATACTTTCAAGCCTTTCCTTATCAACGCTGTTTCCGTCAAGGTCGCACGGCAGAGTTATGTTTTCATCAACCGTAAGAATAGGAATTAAATTATAAAACTGATAAACGATTCCTATTTGCCTGCGGCGAAAAATAGCAAGTTTATCATCGTTCATTGAATTTATTTCATTGCCGTCAATAAAAATTTTTCCGCTTGTAGGGCGGTCAACTCCGCCAATTATATGAAGGAGCGTCGATTTTCCGCTTCCGCTCGCACCTACAATTGCAACAAATTCTCCCTTTTCTACAGAAAAAGAAACATCATCAACAGCGTTAATCTTTGTTTCGCCTTCACCGTATGTTTTTACAAGATTTTCAACTCTAAGAATTTCCATAATAATACCTCCGTTTTTTTATCTTACGGCTGTATTATAATTATTCTAAGTGACTTTAAAGTGACTGCTAAAAAATTTTTATTTTTAATATTAAAAAATTCTGTCGAAATTAAGTGATTTATGCACACCTGAAAAGTATATGATATGAACAAAAGCACGGCCGTACCGTTAATCGGAACAGCCGTGCTCTGTTTTAAGTTTTATTTATATTAAAAAATCATCATAAATAGTTCACCGTTACAATCAGGTGCGACGGAAAATTTGCATTTATATTTTCTTCAATCATTTTTTTGATTTCGTCTGTCAGTTTATCATATACATTAATTGTTACTGTCTGTTCGGCAAAGCCCTCAACTATTTGAAAGTTTGAAAGTCCGTATCCTTCAAGCAGTTTTTTAAATGCGTCCGGATTACATTTGCCGTCAATCATCTGCTCCTGAATTAAAAGCATATTTCTGCGTTTTTCAGTTGAATATTCCGAACGCTCTTTTCCGATAAATAATTCTCTTTCTTCTATTCCGTAGCTCTCTGCCGTTGCTATAAAGCACTCTCTTTCCATAACATCAAGTGTATCAAACAGCACATCAAGCCCTTCTGCATACGCCTTAAGCTCTGCCGATATATTTGAGTTATCGCCTATTGAATAAATACCCAAGGGCAAAAGCTTTGTTTTCATTGAATTATAACTGTCCATTAATTCACCACTATACTCACTGCGCCTGCTTTAAAGCATTGTGCGGCTGATATTTCTTTGTTTTCCATATATGTATCAAATTCATAGTTTTCAATACACCCCGTATCAAGAAGATATTTTCCGAGTAATGACAAATACAGCTTTCCGCCTATAGGAATAGAATTTATGTAATTTTCAAAAGCCTGTGTACATTTGCTTTTCACTTCGCTTGCGCTGTATCCGTTCTTTGCCGTGACGCCTACCGTAAGGTCATAATTTACAAAGTTCGCATTATAAACCTTAACATCAACATTTAGCTCTCGCTCCTTGTTTACAAGCGCCTGCAAATTGGAAATTGCTGCGGCTCCTGCCGCCGCTCCGTTTCCGCACACATATATGTTAACAGTTCCCGTTCCTCTGACTTTCGGTACTACCCCTGCCTTTGTTATTCCCTCTACAGACAAGGCGAGCTGTTGGTAAAATGCAATGTTTGTGCCATTAGGCTGACTTGTAAACGTGCTTCTTATGCGTTCTCTCAGTTCGCTATCGCTTTCCTCATCGGTACCGTCAGTAAAAACGACCCTGTTTGTCACTGTTTCAATCTCCGCAGGAACACTTACGGCAACAACAGCCTTGCCCTTTTCAATATTTCCGCTTCTGCCTGCTTTTTCTGCCTCAGCGTAAACACTTACAAGAGTATTTCCCGCACTGATTTCTTCATTTTCAGTAGTGCAAAATCTGATTGGCACTTCATCTGTTGTGGCTACAACCGCTCCCTGCGGAATTATTATATCATGGTCAATCGGTTCAGAAATCAAAAATGTTATTTCTCCCTGAGCCTTTGTAGCATGTTTGCGCTCAAGACCTCTCTGCGAAGCAATATAATCAAGATATTCTCCGCTTGCTGTCGCTGCAAACATCTGATTTTTTAGCCACTCCGTATTTACCTGAGCATTATAAATTTCTCCTGCAAGCACCTTTAGTCTTATTGCAATATCGCTTGCTTCGTCAAATTCAGAACCGCTCTCCTGAACGTATTTATGTTTCATTCTTTCATAAATTTCATTATACGTATCCGTTTAAACGCACCTCCTCATTTCTGCTTTCAGAACCTATAGTAATTTTCAGTTTTATGACCTCTCCGTATTCAATGACCTCTGCATATGTGTCCTCAAACTGCGCCAGCGCTTCGTTTATGACAAGCTCAGCCCTCTCTGCCGCATCATCACCATCAAATTCGGTTTCACCAATATATGAACCAATATTTCTATCGTAAATAAATGAGCCGAGCCGAGTGCCAATGCAGATTAAAGCACGCTGAAAAAGAGCGTCATTTCCTGTAATTTTATCAAATCTTCCTGCACTGTCCTTTACAACATCTCCGTTTTTAATTCTTACGTCAACCATTATGTAATCTCCCTGCCGTTTATAAGGACTTTTCCGTTGTTTTTCAGCACGATTGACGCTCCGCCCTTTGAGTAAATCATTACTTCTCCCTCTTCAAGAGATTTGCTTTGCGCAATTACACCAAGATTTACTTCTCCGTCATCAAGAGGGAGCACGACCGCATGCTCGCCGACTGGCGGAACGCTTGCTATGCCGTAGGGCAAACAGGCTTTCAGCCTTTTATGCTCTCCCGATGAAACGACCGCAAGACTGTCCTTGTTTGAATTTTTTACATTTCCCTTGACCGCATTTGGAGAGGAAATTGAATTTTTTGTAATATAGTTCATAAGCCACATCAGAATTTCTCCTTTCTAAGCTCTGCAATGGTTTTTTCTCCGCTTTTTGTCAGAGTATATTTAATTTTGCTGACAATCAGATTTTCATTTTTTCCTAATACCTCATCTTCAATCACAGCTTTCTTACCGATCAGATTAATATGACTTCCTGCAAATTCAAGCACAATTTTGTAACTGTCCGAATTGCTCTGACTGATAATTTTATCTGCCGTTTCAATTGTGCTTGTATCCGCCGTGGCATTAACATATCTAACACGGGTAATATTCCTGCAAGCGCCGTTTTGATTTTCTATGCGTCCGCTGTAAGTTCCGAATTCATCAAGCTTTACCCTGACCTCAGATATAAGCTTATAACGCATATCGCTTTCTTTAGCTGAATAATAATCAATTTTGCCGTCACCCTTGCCAAACACTACGGTGTCCGTATTATCAATTTCTCTGAAAAAGGCTTTTCCGTTTGCTGTAATCCTCGGAATACTTCCGTACAGGTTTTTGCAAAAATTCTGAAATACCTGCCAGTGCGTCATACCCTTGTCTATTTTTAAAGCTCCGAAAAACGGCGTACTGTCTGCCTCATAATCGTTAATTCCAAACGGTTTTAAATGTCTGTTGAAAATGAATTCCGGAGCAGGATTAATATATGTAACGGGTTCAGCCTCATTATCAAGCAATGCGGCGGCTCGGCTTCTTGCAGCAATTCTTGTTATAACGCCGCTGTCATTTTTTATGTTGACAATCTCGTCTATCTGTCCGCTGAAAACCGTTTCATCATCCATAAAGGCAGTTATAAAATCTGCGTTTTTACTAAGTTCTCTGCTGAACGGAAAGGTAATTGTAAGGTCATCAGCGGGCACTCCAAGCTCGCTGTTCATTACTACAGTTAGAGGATTTTCTATCGCATTTTGCGTATTGTCACAATATGTAATTACAAATTTCAGCATAACGCCACCGCTTTTCCTGTCAAATCCATATCGGGACGCTTAATATGCGGATTGAGCTTTACAAGTGCATCTATTGAAATACCGTATTTGTATGAAATATCCCAAAGATTTTCACCGTTCTCTGCAAGATGTGAAGTCTGTACCTCATCTCTTTTATTTTCCATAACTTCTCTGAAAACAAAACTGTATGTCAGAACATCGGGTTTAGGCTCTCCAATAACCTTTATATTTTCAAAAACTGCAAACATGGGCGTCATATGCGCAATTGCAAGCACACCTTGTCCGCCTTCCTTAAACAGATTTAAAAGCCTGTTAAACTGTTCAAGACAGTCTTCGCCGTACAACTCGCCCGTACCGCTGATTTTCATATTTTTTCTTCCCATATTTTGTATGTATGCGTTTCCGTAAGGTGCTTTCAGCTCATTAATCTCTTTGTCACATTCAAATGAAATCTCTCTTGGATTATGATGCCATTCCACACCCTTAAATCTCATAGGAACAAGCTTCACTTTAATCTTGCCTCCTCTTCCTCTCCAAGACTTCTGCTGTAGCGCCTGCTCTCCTGTTCAAGCAGTTCGCTCATACGTTCCGCGTCAAATCCGGGAGTATTTTCGTCCGCAAGACTGTATAAATCATCAGTTATCACAATAATACAACCTCTCTCTTTCCTGCAATTATTTTTACCTTGTCCTCAACAGCTCCCTTTGCATTTATTATGCTTTCCGTACTTTTAACACAGCAGTCATAATATTTGACCGTTTTCTGATTATCCGAAAATTCAAGCTCGTTAATGCTGTCACTTTTAAATAAGGGATTTTCAGAGCCACTGTTCAGCGTCATTACAATTTCATAATTTTTCTTTGAAATTCTTTTAACAGGAATATCTGTAAGAAACTGCTCTATATTTATAAATGTGTTTTGAGTAACACACTCCGCTTTCAGCACGCCCCCGAGTATTTCGGAATTAAGTTTTACTGTAACATCATCGCCCTTTAAAAAAACGAAATCCGACATACTATCCCTCCTCGCAAAGGCAGAATTCTATTGCAAAATCAACAGTTCTGTATATAGCGTTCATATCAGGGTCAAAAGCAATGGGCGATGCGTTTGATTCAACAATAATTTTTTCTGCATCCGCTTTTTTTAATCCTGTAAGAATCTCGCTTACAAGCTCGGACAAACCGCTGCCGTTTTCAGTTGCAGGAGCATAGACTCTTATCTCAACGTGTGCCGTGTATTCGTCGCCCTTTACCGATGACGACATATATCCGCCAATAAAGCTTTTTGACAAGGAGGTGTCTTTTACAGAAACAACCGCAAGAAACCCTTTTATGGGCGTTTCAACAGTGTGAGAGCCGTATTCTCTTACAAATCTGAGCGGTTTCAGTTCATCAATTATTTTCAGTCCCGCTATAATACGGTCGACCTGTTTTTCAATCTGATTCATAATCATCCTCCAATGTTTCGCCGTAAGGCAACAAAATCGCCCACACATAAACCGGACAATCCTTTACATAATATGTTTCGCATCTCTTTACAATATATTTCTTTTTTTGCATTTCTATTACGGATGAATTCTCAGTAAGGACATATTCAGTCATTCCTACATACAGATATTTTTCAGTTCTGCTGTATCCAAGGCAGTGATATTCTCCTCCGACATACACTCTGTTTTTATATCTGAGCGGCTCAACAAACGCCTTTGCAGTTACTTCTCCGCTTTCATCAGTAATTTTTACACTGCATCCGTATCTTTTTATTGTTTCCCCGACAGAATTAAAAATACTCATTATATCACCCTGCCGAATAAAAATTTTTCGTCTTTAATTAAATCTGCCGCTTTTCCGGCGTATTCTCTCCACAGTCTGTCACCTCTGTTTTTACTGCTGTCGGGTGACGCAATATGTACGTCACCCGCAGTAAACGAGGTTATGTTTTCATCATTGCACAGGCTGTAGAGTCTGAATGCATAGACAGCACACAGCATTTCAAGCCTTTTCGTGTCATTGTCATCAAGCTTGTCTTTTACAACGAGTGAGCCTACATAACTGCACGCATCATCGATCAGCGCTTGCCATTTGTAAATTTCACTGTTATCAAGTCCCGTCAGCAAAACAAAACGTGACGCTATATTTGCAATGTTCAAACAATCACCTCAATCAGCAATCAAGTGTCTTTGACGCTTCCGTAAAGATCTTTGAAAATCCTGCCGTACAGGTAATAGCCGCGCGTTCAAGCTGACGGTCGATGAGCTTGTCATAATCCGTGACAACTCCGCCTGCCTGTACCATTTCGAGAGCACAGTTTTTATCAAGACCGATAATATTGCCGCTCTCCATTTCAGGAGCGTGGAGCAGAGTTGCGCCGAGAGGAGTAATCATCTTGCCTGTTCCCTGAAAATCAAGACCTGCGTTTGAATCCTGCATCTGAGAAAGTGAGAGTATCTTCTGCATTTCATCAGTAGGTGCAAGAATAGTATTGAGCTCATACGGTGCAAGAGACGACCACAGCTTGAGAATATCGCTGTATGTAACGCTTCCGCTTGAGCCTGCGCTTACAACCTCAGCAGCGTTATCGTTTCCGTCGCCGTTGATAAGCACATCAATTGCATCCTTGAGCTGTGCTCTTGCAATATATGCGCCTATCTGATTTAGCGTTACCGTGAACAGGTCAAGTCGCTGAAATCTTAAAGCCTCATATGAAGCAACCAACATTCTGCCTCTTTTGTGAAGTTTAACAAGGTTTTCCCTTGTTTTTACAACGGTCTGCGGAATTACCGCACCCTCGTTTACAATCTTTAATGTTTTGTCGTCCTCGCTCGGAGCAGATACAATGCTGCGATAATCCATACCGTCAATATCCGTAACCGTAGCCACAAGATTAGGAAGAATATCAGCGCGTTCCATTCCCTGTTTGACTGCCCTGCTCACATATTCGGGGAACAGAGCCGCCGAGTTTGATGTTTGGAAGAACTTTTCCACACAATCGCTTTCTCTGCCGCTGACCTTGATGTCAAAGCGTTTGAGCTGACGTGAAAAAGCGTCAAGTCCTTCAAGCGAAGTGCCTGAATAGTTTTCTGAAGGGTCAAGCTTCTCAAGTACATCGGTAAGAGAACCCTTGACCTGATACATACCCTTTTCAATTGTTATATTTTCAAAATTAGACATATTTTACCTCCTGTAATTATTAAAGAATAATTCCTGCTTCTGTTTCAGTAGAATCAACTACGAGCAATTCTCTGCCCGAAGTGTTCACGGCAACCTTTCCGTTTGCTGCTGCCGCAAGTTTCTGATAGCCTGCAGTAATTTTAGATGATGTGTTTACAGTAACATAGCCTGAAAGCTGTACCGCTGCATAGCCGTCGCGCACACCTGCGCAAATGCCGCAAAACACATCATTTGCCGCACATTTTGACACTGTACCGTCTGCACTGATTTTAACAGGAACACCTGTTTCCGTAAGACCGCTGTCTGCAATAAAAGTTGCTACATTTTCACCGTAGCCGTTAAAGTTTACATTCATATCGTTTACCTCCGTTAAATTTTAAACTGACCGTTTGAAACAGTCTTGTTTTTATTCTTGTCATTGTAAAGCTGAGGAACAGGCACTACGCTCTCGTTCTTTTTCTTTTCAAAAGCTGTTTTAAATTCTTTCAGCTGTGCCACCGTCATCGACTTTGCAATGCTCTCCATAGTTTCTCTTGAAATGTCCGGCTGTACAATTGCCGACAGTCTGAGCACATCTGCTGTCAGGCTGTCACGGTAATATACGCCGTCTTTTGCCGCATGTTTAAGATTTCCGATATACGATAAAAGCTTTTCACAGTCGGCATCGCTCAGGGTAAAACCCTTTTTGCTTTCAAGCTGTTTTAAAATAGTTTCCATTTTCGTTTCCTTTCTTTTAATTGAAACCGACTTTGTTACCCCTGCCTTTTTTTGTGAGGGCACGGCAACAAAGCTCCATTCATACGCGTCATACGGATGAGTAAGCTCTCCGCAGCAGATTTTTGAGCCGTATGTTTCTCCCTTTTTATGAGGGCAAGTTTCTGTTTTTTCTCCGCAAATGCTGCACAAAACCTCCTCAACCGCACATCCGACGCTTACTTCCTTGATAATACCGCTGTCAAGCGCAAGAATAACTTCCTTGTTTTTCTCGCTGACGGGCAGATATGCTCTTGCTTTCAGTCTGAAATAATCGTCGCCTGTAGCGGTTTTGATTCCGTCAACTGCTTCAACCTCGCAGGCAAAAATTCTTGCCGTTTGGTTTTTGGCACTTGGATCGTGGTCAAAAATTCCTGTTTTTCCTACAAAAAGCTTTTCGAGTTCAAACAGTGATTCCACCGTAAAGCGTTCGCCGTCACGGTCTATGTCGTTGTCACAGAGAACAACCGAAAAAACATATACCTCATCTTTTGTGAGATTTCTTCTTGTATATCCGTTTATGAGCTTTAGCTCCTCTTCGGTTACTTCTCTGTTCTCGTTTTCACTCACCTGACCGTAAACTGCCTCCTTTTTTAACCTCGTTTTATTCATCAATTACCTCCAAATCTTTTTCAATTTGCATCGCTCTTGCATTGTTGAGCCTTGCCTGAGAAAGCTCCACGGTATCCTGCATATTTATGTCGTCCCAAACAATTTCAAATCCGCAGTTATATCCGTTTAGCCGCAGATGAGCCGCAACAATCTTTGTTATAACAGGGTCAACAACAGCCCTGTAATATTCAAGCTCACTTGTGAGAATATCTGCCTGCTGCTCGCTCATTCGCTCAGTGCTTGACCACGAAAATCCCAAAAGAAACGGCGGTATTCCGAGCTTTGCAAGAATTTGCTCCAAAATATGCCTTACAGGGACCTCGCAGTCGGGTATCTGACATTCAGCGCCTATTGCTTTAACGCTGACATCGCCTACCGACACAAAATCACACACGCTGTCACTTCTCATGGCCTTTTTCCACTCATCTGCAATCATTCTTGCATTTTCCTCGGTAAATGTTCCCCCGCTTGAATCAGGGTTATATGTAACCACAAAACGCACGTCGCCTAATCTTTCCCAGTTGGTCTTTATCGAACCGAAAATTTTCAGCAATATCGAGCTTACAAAGGGAAGTCCGCTTAATATTGACGTTCCGTGAATCGTACCCGGCTTTGGATTAAGCAGAGTAGCCAATACAAGGTTCTGATATTTTACGGGTGTGATAACTCCCGAGTCGTTTCTGCATACAATCAAATCAAGCGGCGATTTGTCAGCTTTTATTTCAACATCATCAAGACTTGCATTATACAACGATATAATGCCTTCTCCGTTTGTGTCGGGTATCATTTCGCCGACCGCCTCTCCATATGTCAGAAGCGAGTCAAGATAGCCGTAAATAAAATTGTTCAATCCGATTGACGAACCGTTTGTATTAACGTATTTCACAAAATCGTCTGCAATCTTCTGACATTCCGGATTGTCTGCTGCTATTTCAAACTTGCCGATAAGTCTTACTATCTTGCAGATTGCCGCGTCAATAACGGGTACTGCTTCACGCAATGAGGAATAAATCTCTCTTTCCGCCTTGCTCTGTGCTTCAAATCTTGAATAATATACAGTATCATTTTGCTTCTGCTTAGGTACGGTCTGAACCGCAGCAGAGCCTGCTTTGCTTTCGCTGCGTCTTTTTCTGCCAAACTTCAAGCTGTTTTCCTCCTATCTTTCGGCGGCTATTGCAAACATTTTTGAACCGCCGTCAATTACTGTTGCAACAAAATACCTTATATCGTCCATTGCATGGTCGTTTTCTTTGACGGGAACATCGTCAGGCTTTTTGCTGTCCCATCTGTACAGTGCAAATTCCTTTTTAGACGCTTTGCAGCTGCGGCAGATTTTAATGCTTCCGTCCTTTAATGCCTGCGACACTCTGCGTATTCCGTTTACAACATTGTTCTGTGCAGGTATAACTCTGAACTGACCGTGACGGCGTATTACCTCGATAAAGCTCGCCGCCGAAGGGTCAACAACTACCTGCGAAATTTTTCTTTTTCCTGCGAGGTCACAAAGCGATTTATAATGCTCCTCGTCTGTTTTCTGATACCCCTCTGTGCGCGAGTTGAAATAATACTCATCAATTCTGTACCATACCCCGTTCTGCCTGCCCCAAAGACCGAACGAAGCAGGATTGACTGTGCCGTAATCACAGGATATTGCATATTCTGAAAATTCACCTTTCGGCACATCGCTGTACATTTCATCATCAGACATAAACGGATAGACTGCGCCGTACACGGCAATCCATCTGCCCTTTACAAATCTCTCATAGAACACTCCCGAATACAGACTTTCATATCTTTTCTTGACTTTGTCCGAAAGTGCGGGATTGTCGTCCATTGTAAAGTGAAGATAAAGCGCATTTTTATCCTCAGCTTTTTTAATCCACTCAACATAAAACCAGTGTTCAGGATATTCGGGATTGCAGTTAAACCAGAACTTTGAACCCGCAACTGAACACCTTGCAACAGCCTGTTCAACAAATGAACGAGGCATAAGTGCAACCTCGTCAAACAATACCCCCGAGAGCGTCATTCCCTGAATAAGCGACGCTGAAGCTTCATCCTTTCCTCCGAAAAGATAAAATCTGTTTTTTACTCCCTGAAATGAAATATTCAGAATATTCTGCGAAAGCTTCTCCTCACATTCAAAGCCGAGCGACTTTAAAAGAGGAATTACGGGAGTAACCATATTGCGCCTTAGCGAACGTATCGTCTTTCCGCACAGTGCGAAATCAGAACTTGCAAATGCGTAAAAGCTCCAGATAATAAATGAAATTACCATACAAAAGGTTTTTCCGCTTCTGACTGCTCCGTCGCATATAATTGCGTCACGTTCTCTGAATCGTGAGCTTCTGCTCCACCAGCTGAGCACTTTAAGCTGCTTTTTGGAAAAAGATTTAATCGCCATTATTAACACTTCCGACAGCCTTTGCACTCTCATCAATAGCGTCAAACAGACCTTTTGCTCCGATCTCTTCATCGCTTTTGCTTTCAAGCTTTTCAAGCGCCTTTAACCTGTCAAAAAATTTTATTTCCATAGAGCCGTCTTTCGGACGTTTTATTTCCGACACAAGGAACAAATCCATTGTGCTTAAATCCGCTCTTGAGGGGTTTTCCATATACAAAAGGGAAACCGCGTCCGAGATATTTCCGAATGCCAGCCTTTGGTATCCGACAGAAGCCATATTGGCAAGCGATTTTTCCCGCTGTCGTGCAAGATGTTCGATTTCATCGGCAATTTCTTTTCTGCACAGCAGTTTTTCACCTGTCTGTTCTGCGTTTTTTGAGTAGCCTGCTCGTTTTGCAGCCAACGCCGCACTGCCTGTATTTAAAAAACAGCTGCAAAACTCCTTTTCACGGCTTGTAAGTTTTTTATTTATCGTTTGTCACCTCCGAATTTAAAAGGATTTCAGACAATATCTCGAAATTGCATTTTAAATGTACAAATCCGCGATAAAACTTCTCCAATAACGTATTTATCTTGAAAAATATAAGAAATCCTTTCAACTATGCCTGTAAAAAATAAAAAAATTGCATATTTTAATGCAATTTTCCAAAAAATATTTTTAGTTTTTAAAATTTTGGCAATTAAACTTAATTATAATAGCCTTTGGAGGTAAAAATGCTTACAAACAGTTACAGTGAAAATTTAACCTTATTAAAAAATGCTCTGCGAAGCGACAAGAGCTTTGACCTTGTGCAGCGCGATTTGATAATATGCGGCAGAAATGCGGCTATGTTTTTTATTGACGGATTTATAAAAGATGATATAGCAGAAAAAATCATAGAATATTTTTATAAAAATCTGACTGAGGAAAATTTTCAATCTCCCGAATATTTTTCTAAAAGCTCAGTTCCGTATGTTGAGGTTGAAGCCTCGGACGATATTCCAAAAATCTGCACAGATGTACTCAGCGGTATATCTGCCGTAATTATTGAGGGTTTTGACAAAGCAATTATGCTTGATACCCGAACATATCCCCAGCGTTCAACAGGCGAGCCCGATAATGACAAGGTTTTAAGAGGAAGCCACGACGGCTTTGTTGAAACGCTTATTCTGAATACGGCTCTCATACGCCGAAGGATACGAGATACGGATTTAACCGTTCAGTCCTTTAAAATCGGCAGTAAATCACAGACCGACGTAGCTCTTTTATATATGGAATCCAAGGTCGATAAAAAACTGCTTAACAGACTTACGGAAAGGCTTAATGCCATTACCGTTCCTTCTCTTACAATGAATCAGCAAAGTCTTATTGAGGCGCTTTACAAACGCGTATGGTACAATCCGTTTCCAAAGGTCAAGCATACCGAACGTCCGGACACCGCCGCCTCTGCTGTACTTGAGGGCAATATTGTCATACTCGTTGACAACGCCCCGTCGGCGCTGCTGCTGCCGACTTCAATATTTGATATACTTGAAGAAGCTGACGATTACTACTTTTCACCAATAACAGGCACTTATTTAAAGCTTGCCAGATATTTAATAACAATTGTTTCGGTATTCATAACTCCGCTTTGGCTGCTTGCCCTGCAAAATCCCCAATACTGCCCCGAAGCTTTTAAGTTTGTCCTGCTTGACGAGGCGCAGAATATCCCGATATTCTGGCAGCTCATCATAATGGAAGTCGGAATTGACGGTCTGAGGCTTGCCGCACTAAACACACCCAATTCTCTCACGACCCCTCTGAGTATCATAGGCGCAATTGCCCTCAGCGAATTCGCCGTTCAGTCGGGATGGGTAAGCATAGAATCTATTTTGTATATGGCGCTCGTTACAGTTGCAAATTATACACAGCCGAACTATGAGCTTGGATACAGTCTGAAATTCTGTCGTGTGCTTTTGCTTGTTCTGACCTATATTTTTAACATCTGGGGATTTATTGCTGCTTTCATAATCAATCTTCTGCTTCTCTGTTTCAACCAAACTCTTTCGGGAAAAAGCTATCTTTTTCCGCTCATTCCTTTCAATGCAAACAAATTCTTCAGAAAAATCATTCGCACACGCACACGGTAACCGAATATAAAACGAAGACCTTACGGAGATAAGTCCGTAAGGTCTTTGTTCACACTTTATTATTTTTTTATTTTCTTGTTTATGCCTTTTTCCACGCAGACGGTGAAAACAATAACAACAATGGGAACAGCTCAAGTCTGCCTGCAAGCATATCAAATATTAAAACTGCTTTTGAAAAAATACCAAACCCAGCATAATTACCCACAGGACCAACTTCGCCAAGTCCCGGACCGGTGTTGTTCAGATTTGCCGCAATTGATGTAAAGCTCGTTAAAAAGTCTTTGTTTTCAATTGATATTAACAAAAAGCTCAGTGCAAAAATCCCCATATACACCACAAGAAACATACAAGTGCTTCTTATAATATTGTGATCGACTGTTTTGCCGTCCATTTTTACAGTTTTAACATTTCTGGGATGTACAAGCAGCGCAAATTCTTTTCTGACCTCCTTGCACAAAATCAGAAGTCTTGATACCTTAAAGCCACCGCCGGTACTTCCTGCCGTAGCTCCGATAAAGGTAATAATTATAATTACAGCCTTTGACAGCTCAGGCCATTGATTCACATCTCCTATGCCGAAACCGGTCGTGGTGATTATTGAAGATACATAGAAAAAGCTCTGATGAAACGCGTCATATAACGACGGATAAATTGAGCTTATATTTATTGTGATTATAGCCACAGAAAGTACAACTATTCCAATATAAAACCAAAGTTCCTCAATTCTGAACGCCTGCTTAAATTTACGTGTAAGGAGCAAAATATAGAATGAAAAATTAAGTCCGAACAACAGCATAAATACAGCTATAACCGTCTGAAAATAATATGTGTTATATGCGGCTATATTTGCATTTCTAATACCAAATCCGCCTGTTCCTGCCGTTGCAAAGCTTGTGTTAAGCGCATCAAAAAATCCCATTCCTCCGCATAACAGCAAAATCAGCTCCATTGCAGTAAGACCGATATATATTCCGTAAAGCAGCGCCGCATAGCTTCTCATATGAGGAACTGCTTTTCCTACAATGGGCCCCGGGCTTTCCGCTTTCATAAGATATATATTCTGCTGACCGCCGAGCTTTGGAATAATGGCAAGCAAAAAGACAATAACTCCCATTCCGCCCAACCAGTTAAGAAAGCTGCGCCAAATCAGCATGCAATTGCTTAATCCTTCAACATTTGTAAGAACTGTTGAACCGGTTGTTGTAAATCCCGATACGGTTTCAAAGAATGCGTCAATAAACGAGGGAATTTCACCGCTTGCCCAAAACGGAATACATCCGACAAACGACATTAATATCCAACTGAGTGCGGTTGCCGCAAAACCTGCTTTCTGATAAAGCACCATATTTTTCGGCTTTTTGACTTTTATCGCCAAGAAGCCGAGCACAGCACTTGCCGCACCTGTCAAAAAGAAGTACAGCCCCTCGTGCTCATTAAAAATTAGAGAAGTAACGGTTGCAATCTGCATTGCCGCACCCTCAATAATAAGAACCCATCCGAGAATATATACTATAATACGCTTATTCATACCGCTCTATAACCCTCAATGTCTGCTAAGTATATCGTCCAAATCACTTAGTCCCTTGTGTTTTGTAATAACAACTACTAAATCATCAGGCATTATTACATCACTTCCCTGCGGAATAATAATTTTTCCGCGACGGTTGATACATATAATCTGAAGATTATCTTTCAGACTCATATCCTTAATCTGTATTCCGGTAATCTTTGAAGACTTTCTTACTCTGAATTCCAAAGCTTCAACCATATCTTCATTCAGACGATAAAGAGTCTCCACATTGCTGCCTACCGTATTCTGCATAGCTCTGATATATCTTGCAATGTATTCGCCGGTAAGATTTTTGGGATGAATAACACAGTCAATATTGAGTCTGTCAAGTATATTGTCAAACGAGGTGTTATTTACTTTTGTAATGATTTTTGCCTTTGACACGCTATTTATATAAAGAGAAATCAGTATATTTTCTTCGTCATAATCCATCAAAGCGGCAACGCCGTCGGCATGTTCAATTCCCTCGCTCAGAAGGAGGTTCTGGTCCATGCAGTCACCCTGAATTATAACGGCGTCAGGCAGAATTTCGGCAAGCTCATTGCATCTTTGAGCATTTCTCTCAATTATTTTAACATTCGTTCCCGATTTAATAAGCGTCTTTGCAAGATAATACGACACCTTGCCGCCTCCAAGCAAAATTACATCGCGGCTTCTGCCTATAGAAACATTGATTTTCCTAAAAAACCTTGCCGCAATTTCAGGTTTGGAAACAATTGAAATTCTGTCGCCTCCCTGAATAACAAAGTCGCCGTTAGGAATATAGACCTCACCGTCACGTTCTACCGAGCAGATACGGACTTTTCCCTTTAAAATATCTATCTCACTGATTTTTTTATTGTTAATTAATGAATCCTGTGGAATTGCAACCTTTATCAGCTCAACAATGCCCCTTGAAAAAGCGTCAATTTCAAGCGCGCCCGCAAATCTGAGCAGGCGGCTTATTTCAACAGCCGCAGTCAGTTCGGGATTAATCGCCATGGAAAGTCCGAGCTGGTCTTTGACTCTGTATAAATCATTAGTGTATTCAGGATTTCTTACTCTCGCAATAGTGTGTTTTGCGCCTGCCGCCTTTGCCATAAGGCATGTATAAAGATTAATTTCATCTCTGGCCGTTGCCGCAATCACAAGGTCTGCACTTTCTGCACCTGCATCAATAAGAACATCATACGTCGCACCGTTTCCCTCAATACCCATTATGTCAAGAGAATCAGATAAATTTTTAACCGAATTCTGGTCTATGTCTACAACAACAATGTCATGCCCTTCGGAATTAAGCTCTGTGGCAATAGAGGAACCAACCTTGCCGCATCCTACAATTACAATTTTCATAACTATCCTCACATAATAAAAAGCGGGTAATCCCGCAAACAATTTGCGGCGTGACGCCGCTCACAGTTCGGGCAGACAGCTTAAACAAATTATAAGCCTTAGTTGCCCGAGCATTACCGTGTAATATACTATACTGCAAATGCGGCGTGACGCCGCTCACAGTTCGGGCAGACAACTTAGATAAATTATAAGCCTTAGTTGCCCGAGCATTACCGTGTAATATACTATACTGCAAATGCGGCGTGACGCCGCTCACAGTTCGGGCAGACAACTTAGATAAATTATAAGCCTTAGTTGCCCGAGCATTACCGTGTAATATACTATACTGCAAATGCGGCGTGACGCCGCTTACAGTTCGGGCAGACAGCTTAAACACAAATTATAAGTCTTAGTTTCCCGAGCGTTACAGAGTAATACACTAAACAGTAAAACAAAGATTTACGCGGAATTAAGCAAAATTCCACGTAAATTCTGATACAACGTCATAATACACCAATTGTTTGCGAAAATCAATACAAAAAATAAAAAAATATTTTTTAGTATAATCCGCAATTTTGTTTGTACCGCCGATTATCCGAAATAACCTGTTACTTTATTTTTAGATATTGTGCAAATAAGAATTGTATGTTAAAATAATAGAAATTACATAAAATATAATGTGCAACAAGGAAGTTGGCTTTTCTTGTTGCGCTTTTTATTATAAGGATAACAAAGGAGGACTTATGCCTGTTTATATTCTGGCTATCGCCGCCATACTTTTAATATGCATATCTCTGAGCAAAATATCCTCAAAGATTGGAGTACCGACACTGCTTGTATTTATATTTCTCGGTATGTTGTTCGGAAGTGACGGCATTTTTAAAATTCAATTTGATAACTTCGCTTTTGCCGAACAGATATGTTCAATTTCTCTTATCTTCATAATGTTCTACGGAGGTTTCGGAACAAACTGGAAGCGAGCAAAAAAGATCGCCGCAAAATCTATTTTGCTCTCAACACTTGGCGTAATTTTTACCGCCGCCATAACAGGACTGTTCTGCTTTTACATATTAAAGTTTGATTTTCTCGAAAGTATGCTCATAGGTGCGGTTATCAGTTCCACAGACGCCGCTTCGGTTTTCTCAATATTAAGAAGCAAAAGACTTAATTTAAAGTATAACACTGCATCTCTGCTTGAGGTTGAAAGCGGAAGCAACGACCCATGTGCATATATGCTTACAATAATTATTCTTGCCCTGATGAGCGGAAAAACAAGCGGAATTGAAATTTTATATATGATTTTCGCTCAGATAGTATTCGGAATTGCTGTTGGTGTGGCGGTCGCATTTCTGTGCTCTTTTATGCTTAATAAAATTCAAATCGGCAATAACGGTTATGAATCCATTCTCGTTTTCGGTATGGCGCTTATATCATACGCAGGTTCGTCGGTAATAGGCGGAAACGGCTATCTTTCCGCATACATCACGGGAATAATACTCGGCAACAGCCAAATACCCAATAAAAAATCCCTTGTACACTTCTTTGACGGACTAACAGGACTCATGCAGATATTGATATTTTTCCTGCTCGGACTGGTATCATTCCCGTCGCAAATGCTTCCGATAATACTTCCCGCACTTGCCATTGCTCTGTTTCTTACATTTGTCGCACGTCCTCTTTCGGTTTTTGCAATTCTCACTCCGTTTAAGTGTCCAGTAAGGCAACAGCTTCTTGTATCGTGGTCAGGGCTGAGAGGCGCGGCTTCAATAGTATTTGCCATTATGGCAGTAGTTAGTCCTGCATACATTAAAAACGACGTATTCCACGTTGTTTTCTTTATAGTGCTGTTTTCAATATCACTACAAGGCACGCTAATACCGTTTGTTGCAAAACGTCTTGATATGATTGACAGCAAGGACGACGTAATGAAAACCTTTAACGATTACACAAAAGAAGTTCCCGTTCAGTTTATCAAGCTTCCCATAACCCAAAATCACCGATGGGCAAACAAACAAATACGCAACATCCATCTTCTGCCAAACACCATTCTTGCACTTATTATACGTGACAACAAACAACTTGTTCCACGCGGTGATACAACACTTCTTGAAGGCGATATTGCCGTACTGAGCGGGCCGTCGCTTGAAAAGGAATTTACGGGACATCTGACAGAAGTTGAAATCGACAGCGAAAATGAATGGCTCGGAATGGCGCTTTCTGAAATAAAATTCGACTCCGACAAACTTGTAATACTCATAAAGAGAAATAACAGAGTAATTATTCCAAGCGGAAAAACCGTCATAAAAGAAAATGATACTTTAATTATCAATAAATCTCAAAAAATTAAAAAGAGCTGAGTAAATCCTCAAAATTAGTTGTATTTAAAAAACTGTATGATATAATATCTATATCAGAAATCAAAAATCAGGAGGGCATTATGCTGTTTATAGAATATCCCAAATGCAGTACATGCAAAAAAGCAAAGAAATGGCTTGACGACAACAAAATTAATTATACCGACCGTCACATTAAGGAGGATAATCCCACCTATGAGGAACTTAAAGAATGGCACTTAAAAAGTGGTCTTCCTCTTAAAAAATTTTTCAACACCAGCGGACTTCTTTATAAGTCAATGAACTTAAAAGAAAGGCTTCCCGAAATGAGTGAAGATGAACAGCTCAAGCTTCTTTCCAAGGACGGTATGCTTGTGAAGCGTCCTATTTTAATAAGCGATAATTTTGTACTTGTCGGATTTAAAGAAGCCGAATGGCAAAATGCTTTCAAAAAAGAATAAACCTGCAAACAGCTTAACAATTAAAAGTTAAGCTGTTTTTTATTAAAAACGGATGTAAAGATGTTCTGTTTACAGTCCATTTCATTTGTGATAATATTGTGATAATATAAAATTAAAAACTATGAAATGAAAATTACTTTGATACAAATTTGATACAAAACCGTTATAAAATTATTATTTAAGGACGGTGTAAAAATGGCAGATATTCTTATTATAGAGGATGAAGAAAACATTTCAAACTTAATAAAAATGGCATTGACTCAAACAGGGTTTAAATGTGAATGTGCCTTTGACGGAGAACAAGGTGCCGATATGATAGAACACAAAAAATACAGTCTTATCCTGCTTGATATTATGCTTCCAAAAATAAACGGCTTTGAACTTATGGAGTATATAAAGAATTATGAAATACCCGTAATCTTTATTACGGCAAAAAGCGATACCATCTATAAGGTCAGAGGACTTAAGCTCGGCGCAGATGACTACATTACAAAGCCGTTTGACATTGCGGAACTTCAGGCACGAGTTGAAGCCGTACTGCGCAGATACAATATGACCGAACCGCACATTAAAGTCGGAGATATTGACATTAACACAAGTTCCCGAATAGTTACAAAAAACGGAGAAATAATTGAGCTTACTCTTAAAGAATACGAAATTCTTCTGCTGTTTATAAAAAATAAAAATATCGCGCTTTACCGTGAAATGATATATGAGCACGTCTGGAACGAACCCTATATGGGCGATACCCGAACAGTTGACCTGCACGTTCAAAGGCTTAGAAAAAAACTTGATTTAAAGGATAAAATACAGTCGGTTTATAAAGTGGGCTACAGATATGTTGAATAAATATCGGAGATGAGAACTTGAGATTTGCATGGAAAATATTTTTTGTATCGTTTCTCATAATTATAATATCATTTGGAATAGGCGGTTTTATACTCATTAATTCGGTGTTTTCCGCCTCTGTCAACAGCGAAATACAAAACGCATGCGACAACAACAGTTATATCACAGCTTCTCTATATGCTATAGAAAACAATGCAGAAGCTATGGGATATGGAAACACTGACTATAATTATATTATAAAAAGCTTTTCCGAACAGGTATCAAAGGGAAATCCCGACACCAAAGTAAAAATCGGCGAATCAAATGAAATGAAAATATTTGACGACGCTTCTTTTATATCTAAACTTGATGTGGGTACACGCTCTCACAGAATTGTTGATTTTAACAAAAAAAAGTACATTCAGGCTGTAAGCCGAATTCAAATGACAAGCCGCGACTTTTACATTGAAACCTTAACCGATATAAGCGATATTTACCAAAACAGAGATAATTACTGCCAGACATATCAAATAATACTGATGTGCGTAGCTCTCTTTGCGTCGCTGGTGCTTGTATTTTTTTCACTTTACATAACACGTCCGCTTGTAAAGCTGTCAAATGCTACGTGGCAAATATCAAACGGTAATTTCTCAAAACGCGTTAATGTTTCAACAACGAAAGAAATTCATGAGCTTTCCGAAAACTTTAATGCAATGGCTCAACGCATTGAAAATTACATTGAAGAGCTTAAAAAATCCGCGCAAAGCAAGGATGATTTTGTTGCTGATTTTACTCATGAACTCAAAACACCACTTACCTCTGTCATAGGTTATGCAGATATGCTCAGGTCGTATGAACTCGACGCAAAGCAAAGAAGACAATGTGCAGAATACATTTACAAAGAAGGCAAGCGGCTTGAATCACTTTCCGCAAATCTTCTCAATATTATTGTATTAAAAAACAATGATATCAAATTCCAGAATATCACAACTGACTTTTTGTTTTCTGAAACAGGAAATAGTACGTTGTTTTTATTAAAAAAATATAACGTCAAGCTTGACACCTATTTTGAAAGCGCATATATTTCAGCCGAACTGTCCCTGCTTAAAACCCTGCTCTACAATTTGGTTGACAATGCCTGCAAAGCCTCTTCTAAAGGCAATACGGTTGAGCTTTACGGCTATGCCGAAGATGACCGTTATCAATTCAAAATTGTTGACAGCGGAAGAGGTATTCCCGAAGAAGAGCTTGAAAAAATTATCCAGCCGTTTTATATGATTGACAAGTCACGTTCAAGACGCATGGGCGGCGCAGGTCTTGGGCTTGCACTCTGCAATGAGATTGCACATATTCATGGTTCAAAACTCATCATTGAGAGTGTATTGAATAAAGGAACAACCGTTACTTTTTCTGTCCCGCTTATTCAGGAAAGCGAAGGTGAACAAATTGAAAAATAAAATAAAATATACATTATGTATTGCAGTTTCAATTATAGTAACCTGTGCAGTTGTATTTCTTCCGTACTTATATTATTATGCACAAGACAACAAAGTCAGCAAAACCTATGCGGTTGAAAAATTTTCTCTTGAAAAACTTAATAACGATACATCTTATAACAACCTTCAATCATTGCTCCTATCCAGAAACACAATCTGGGTAAATAATGAAGAGTCATTTTCAGATGAATTGCTAAATAAGACTGTAACTGATTCACTAATAGAACTGAAAAAATCTTTTTCTGAAAACGAATATGCTTCAAATATTATTGATGTTTTTCTGCATGATTCTTACATTAAGCCTGCTCACTATGAATCGGTAATAGTCAGTGGGGCTGTCAACAGTATTCCGGTATCGGCTTCCCTTTTGTATGTTGAATATTACGGAAGCAATTTCTCGCAAATGACCATTCTTATTGACCAAAAAACCAACAAAATTTATCAGTACGACATATTTGGGTTCGAAAATCAATTCGATATTGCCCAAAACAATGCTCTTTCCTCTTCCGATGAGTACGACACAATATTTTCAAATATACAATACAATTTATATGAATATTTGAATTTCAATCAAACAATTCATCCCTCTATAACAATTGATTATAATAGCTTTTATTTTTATATTTTCAATTATGATTATTACACACTAAGATATGATGAAATTGTTTCCGAATACGATGAAAATATAGATGACTTTTATTAAAAAATGATACAATAATTATACAACTATGAATAAATTGTGAAACAAGCCTCCCGTAAAATATAATTAAATTAATTACGGGAGGCTCATTTTATGAATATAAAAGATTATGAAAATTACTGCTCAAACAGTATATACGGAAATTTTATGCAGTCGTCATACTGGACTAATGTAAAAACCAACTGGATTCCTGAATATATAATTGTAAATGATAAAACAGGAAATATTGTGGGTGTAATGCTTATTCTTGTCAAAAAAATACCTTTTCTCAACACCGCTATGCTTTATGCTCCTCGGGGACCTGTATGTGATATGCACAATATGGAAATACTTTCTGCCATCTTTTTGCAGGTTAAGCTTATCGCAAAAAAATATCATGCCTACATGCTTAAAATCGACCCTCTTATTAATGAAAATGATGTAGTTTCAATCAACAATCTTAAATCTCTCGGATTTGTTCATCACAGCGAAAAAATCGGGTATGATAATATTCAATGCAGAGAAAATTATATAATAGACATTAACGGCAGATCTGCTCAGGAGATCTTCGACAGTTTTAAACCAAAGTGCAGATACAATATACGACTTTCCCAGCGAAAGGGTGTTTCCTGTAAATTTTATGGAACAGAAAAAATTGATGATTTTGAAGCTCTTATGAAAGAAACCGGCGAACGTGACGGATTTTACATTCGTACAAAAGAATATTTCGCGCGTTTGATAAAAAGTTTTAAAGGTAATGCTAAACTGTGTATGTGCTACTATAAAAACACTCCTCTGTCCGGTGCTTTGTTTATAGATTATGCAAAAACCGTAAGCTATGTTTACGGCTGCTCTTCAAATAAATTGCGCAACTATATGCCAAATTACCTTATGCAATGGACGATGATTAAATATGCGGTAGATACTGGATGTAAAACATACGACTTTTGCGGAATACCCTATTGGTATGATAAAACTCACCGCAATTATGGTGTTTATAAATTCAAACAGGGATTTAACGGTGAAATTCGAACTTGGGCCGGAGAATTCGACTATACTTTCAGAGGAAATCTTCAGCGATGTGCTGACATTTTGATGAAAATAAAAAAACATAGTTAATTTCTAAAGCTGTATCATATGATACGGCTTTTATAATTCATTATTAGACATCAAACATCTTTTTTTAAATTACATCTTGCCTATTTAATTATTATAATATATAATTTTTTATTAGAAACGACAAAATAATTTATTTGTCTTTAAAATAATTTTCACAAATTTCTTTATTGGTAAAACTTCATCATGCGGAGGTAATTATGAAAAGAAACGATTACATATCATGGGACGAATATTTTATGGGAGTGGCTTTGCTTGCCTCAAAAAGAAGCAAAGACCCCAACACTCAGGTAGGCGCCTGCATAGTTGACACAAATAATATTATTCTCTCAACAGGATACAACGGATTTCCTTACGGATGTTCCGACGACATATATCCGTGGGAACGTGAGGGCGGCGATACAAAATATAATTATGTTGTCCACGCAGAACTTAATGCAATTCTGAATGCAAGAGGCAAAAATCTGAAAGGCGCAAAGCTTTATGTGGATTTATTTCCTTGCAATGAGTGCGCCAAAGCCATTATACAGTCAGGTATAAGTGAAGTTATTTATCTTTATGACAAGTATGCCGACTCAGCCCAGACAATAGCCTCCAAAAGAATGTTAAGCTCAGCTAATATCTTATGCAGACAATTCAAATCTGAAAAAGAAAACATCATTTTGGATTTTAACAGAAAATAAAGGTCTGAAATTTCTTTACCTAACCTATTTACTTCGAAAGCTAAAATGTTATCTATCCTGTAACAAGTAATAAAAGAAAACTGTTATTGAAGATTTATATATACGACAAAAAGGGCTGTTTCACATATGTTTGTGAAACAGCCCTTAAAATATTTTAATATTGTTCCAAATCAGTCAGCTGAATATGGAAGTAAAGCAAGGTGACGAGCGCGCTTGATAGCTACTGTAAGGTCACGCTGATGCTTTGCGCATGTTCCTGTTACACGGCGAGGAAGAATTTTTCCTCTCTCTGACATATAACGGCGAAGACGTGCGATGTCTTTGTAATCAATATGTTCTACCTTATCAACGCAGAAGCCGCAAACTTTCTTGCGTGCTTTTCTGCCGCGATTCATTGGTCTGTCAGCCATAATGAATTTCTCCTTTCAATGAGAATTATTTAAACTAAGTTGTAATTAAAACGGTAAGTCGTCGTCAAGCGGCATATCCTGAAAATCAGAGTCTGATCCGCTCTGATATGACTCAGTAGCCTGCTGAGGTGCAGCTTCCTGCGAATATGACTGATTTCCGCCGTATGTCTGATTTGCATACGGCTGATTGTATCCGCCTGCATTTTCTCGGCGTTCGCCTGTAAAAGACACGTTGTCTGCAACGACCTCAACAACATAACGGTTTGTGCCGTCCTTTGCCTGATAGGTACGGCTTTGAAGCTGGCCTTCAACGGCAATGAGGGAACCCTTTCCAAAATATCGGCAAACAAACTCAGCAGTACCGCGCCAGCAAACTATATCAAAAAAGTCCGCTTTGCGCTCTTCACCGCTTTTTACATAACTGCGGTCAACTGCAATTCTAAAGCTTGTAACGCTGATTCCTGTTCCTGTTGTCTTTAATTCAGGGTCAGAAACAAGTCTGCCCATTAAAATAACTCTGTTTAACATTTTTGTTCCTTTTGTAATTCGGGATTAACCCCTACAATGTGATTATTCGTCTTCCTTTTTAATTATAAGTGAACGCATTACGCCGTCTGTGATTTTGTAAATACGGTCGAGCTCAGCAGGGAACTCTGCTGTGCTTTCAAAATCAAAAAGTACATAATAGCCTTCGCTTTCTTTGTTGATGAGATAAGCAAGCTTTCTCTTGCCCCATTCGTCAACATTCTTCAATGTGGCATGCTTTTCAATGAGGGTCTTGAATTTTTCGACAATAGCCTGAATACCCTCTTCGCCCTTTGTCATTGAAACTATCATTACGGTTTCGTAATTAGCTGTAACTGCCATTTTCATAGCACCTCCTTCTGGACATTATGGCGGTTTGCACCGCAAGGATTTGTCGCATAAAGCGACAGATATATTATATCATAAAATAAATGCTTGTCAACAAATTTTTCATTTTTATTTTACAAATATTTGTAGGATTACAATAGATGTGTTACAAAAAAATGAGAGTGAACCGTGGAATTGAGGAAAACTGCAAGCAGTTTAC
>CANQDR010000029.1 GCA_947593615.1 uncultured Clostridia bacterium | reverse complement strand
TCGTAGTACTGTGGAATTGTGTGTAAACTGCTTGCAGTTTTCCTCAATTCCACGGTTCACTCTCATTTTTTTGTAACCATCTATTGTAATCCTACAAGCTGAATAATAAAAATGAGAGAAAACCAATTGACTTTTATTGCGCTATATGTTAAAATATACCACATGATAAGATTATATATATAAAATAAACTGAAGAAACGCTAAAATTTTTCCTCAAGTAAGATACTTGAGGAATTTTTGCGTCATTTTTAAATCAAAGACATAATTTTTACATATTCCTTCATCTATACCTATAAAAACTAAAAAATTGTATTATAATACGCAATTTTCCCAAAACTTATATTTTTCATATTTTTTACGCAAAAAAGCGACATGATATCGCTCACAATTCGGGCAAAAAGGTTCGTCAAATTAGAAACCTTTTTTCCCGAGTTTTACCGGCTAATTCCCCATACAGCAAAAAAAAGACACCGCAGAACTCTCTGCGGTGTCGTAGTGTGCCGAAAAGTGAAATTCCTTTATATTCTGCGGTGTCGTAGTATGTAGAAAAAGTATCTTTCTCTTGATAATATGCATAAATGTGCAAGGTTTAAGGGGAACCCCCGGCGAGGGTTCACCTCCGAAAAACAGTCCCCCGGACTGTTTTTCGCCCCTCCTGCGCTTTCTAAATTAATTAGTTTCGCAGCCCCTTTCAGGCTGCGACGGGGGCGCCGCCCCTCGTCTCCGCCGCCTTTTGTAAAAGGCGGGCGAAAACTTTTAGCTTTTTTGTTGTTAAAATTCTGACTTTTATAGTAGAACTAAAATTATATTGACAGAGATTTAAAATTATCATTTAAAATATTACAGCAGTTATCAAGCTTGTCAAGCTCTTCGTCGGTCAGCTTCAGCTCAAGAATACGCTTTGCACCGCCGCTGTTGACAACGCACGGATTCCCTATGAACACATCTTTTTTGCCGCCGTATTCTCCTCGCAGGCGTACCGAAACTGTCAGAACAGAATTTTGGTCGTTTAAAATTGATCTTGCAATTTTGACAATCGACATTCCTATTCCGTAATAGGTCGCGCCCTTGGCTTCAATTATTTCCTGAGCCGCTGTGCGGACATCAACGCTTATTTTCTCAAGCTCATCCATTGAATAGGTTTGGGAGTTGTCGGTCAGTACATCTTTTATCGGCTTTACTGCAAGAATTGCCTGACTCCATGGCACAAATTCACTGTCGCCGTGTTCACCGATAACATAAGCGTGAATATTTCTGGGGTCAACTTCAAAATATTCTCCCAGCAAATATCTGAGCCGTGCGGTATCAAGCGTTGTGCCTGTACCTATAACTTTTGAAGCGTTGAATCCCGAAAGCTCGTAAGTTACACGGGTCATAATGTCAACAGGGTTTGTGGCTACAAGAAAAATTCCGTCAAAACCGCTTTGCACAACTTGGGGCACAATTGAATTAAATACCGCAGTGTTTCGCTGTAAAAGCTCAAGACGGCTTTCTCCCGGCTTTTGATTTACACCTGCGCATATCACTACTACGTCTGCATCACTGCAATCGCTGTAGCCGCCGCGGTAAATTTTCATGCTCGAATGTGAGAAAGCAAGTCCGTGATTCAAATCCATTGCTTCGCCGTTTGCCTTTTTTTCGTTCACATCTATAAGTACAAGCTCATCACATAAATTTTGATTGAGCGCTGCATATGCAAAGCTCATTCCGACCATGCCGGTACCTACAAGAACTACTTTCTTTTTGTTGTCTGCCATAATTTCAATCCTTTCCTTTGCTTTAAAATCTATAGTATTTTTTGCATAGTATGGCGGATTATTCCGCTGAATTGTATTATTATTTGAAAAATTTATGTAAGATTTTACCATTTTATTATAATATATTACTAATATGAAATCAGACTTGAAAACTAATCGTTTTTATGATAATATTAACAAGATAAAACTATTATAAATATGCTTATAAATATGAATTGTTTTTATTGTGAATTAATATATGAAAGGATAAGAGAAAATGTATAAAATAGTTAAGAAAAAATCTCTTAACCCGACTGTTACCTTAATGGAAATTGATGCTCCGCTTATTGCAAAAAAAGCCGAACCCGGTCAGTTTATCATTCTCAGAGTAGACGAGGACGGCGAGCGTATTCCTCTGACAGTTGCCGGTTATGACCGTCAGGCAGGTACGGTGCGCATTATTTTTCAGATTGTAGGCGCAACGACCGAAAAACTCAATCACCTTAACGAGGGAGATTATATTCAGGATTTTGTAGGTCCCTTGGGTGTTCCGACGCATACAGACGGTCTTAAAAAGGTTTGCGTTGTCGGCGGAGGCGTTGGCTGTGCAATTGCGCTACCTGTTGCACAGAAGCTTCACGAAATCGGCTGTGAAGTACATTCAATTGTCGGATTTAGAAATAAAGACCTTGTAATTCTTGAGGATGAATTTAAGGCTTGTTCCGATAAATATATTATGATGACCGATGACGGCTCTTACGGCAGAAAAGGAGTGGTAACTGCTCCTCTTGAAGAGCTCATCAATTCAGGCGAAAATTATGATATGGTAATTACAATCGGCCCGCTTATTATGATGAAATTTGTTGTTAAAACAACTAAACCGCATAACATTCCCACAACCGTTTCCATGAATCCGATTATGATCGACGGTACGGGTATGTGCGGAGGCTGTCGACTGACTGTTGACGGGCAGACAAAGTTTGCATGCGTTGACGGGCCTGATTTTGACGGATTTAAGGTTGACTTTGACGAGGCTATGAAGCGCGGCGCAATGTATAAGCCGTTTGAACGTCATGCCTATGAAGAAACCTGCAATCTTTTTAAAAAGGAGGCTGAGTAATTATGCCTAATATGTCACCTAAAAAGGCGCCTATGCCTGCTCAGGAACCTAATGTCAGAAATAAAAACTTTCTTGAGGTTGCAACAGGCTACACTCAGGAGGTTGCCATAGAAGAAGCTCAGCGCTGCCTTAACTGCAAAACAAAGCCTTGCGTGTCGGGCTGTCCCGTACATATTGCTATTCCCGATTTTATCAAAGAAGTCGCAAACGGTAATTTTGCGGCGGCTTATGACGTGATTTCTGAGTCAAGCTCACTGCCGGCAGTTTGCGGACGTGTCTGTCCTCAGGAAACTCAGTGCGAGGCAAAATGCGTAAGAGGCATAAAGACCGAGCCTGTTGGAATTGGCAGACTTGAGCGTTTTGTTGCCGACTGGCACAATGCTCAGAAAGACGCTAAAATAAATAAGCCCGAATCAAACGGACATAAGGTTGCAATTATCGGTTCAGGTCCGGCAGGACTTACCTGCGCAGGCGATCTTGCGAAAAAAGGCTATGATGTCACAGTATTTGAGGCACTGCATCTTGCAGGCGGCGTTCTTGTTTACGGTATTCCGGAGTTCAGACTGCCTAAGTCGATTGTACAAAAAGAGGTTGACACTCTTAAAGAGCTCGGTGTTAAGATTGAAACAAATATGGTTGTCGGCAGAGTTATCTCAATTGACGAGCTTATGGATGAATACGGCTTTGAGTCCGTATTTATCGGTTCGGGAGCAGGACTTCCGCGCTTTATGAATATTCTGGGAGAAAATCTCTGCGGAGTTTACTCGGCAAATGAGTTTCTTACAAGAACAAACCTTATGAAAGCCTACAAAGACGATTCTTCAACACCTATTATGCACGCTAAAAAGGTCGCTGTTGTCGGCGGCGGCAACGTTGCAATGGACGCTGCGCGCTGTGCAAAGCGTCTTGGTGCAGACGAGGTTTATATAGTTTACAGAAGAAGCGAAGAGGAGCTTCCTGCGCGTAAAGAAGAAGTTGAGCACGCAAAGGAAGAGGGAATTATATTTAAGCTGCTCAACAATCCTGTTGAAATTATCGGCAATGAAGATGAATTTGTTACAGGTATGAAGTGCATAAAAATGGAGCTTGGCGAGCCTGACGCAAGCGGCAGACGCAGACCTGTTCCGATTGAGGGCAGCGAGTTTGTCCTTGATGTTGACGCTGTCATCATTTCAATCGGCACATCACCTAATCCGCTTATCAAATCAACAACAAAGGGACTTGAAACACAGAAGTGGGGCGGAATTATAGCGGACGAAAACGGACTTACGTCACGCGAGGGCGTTTATGCAGGCGGTGACGCTGTTACGGGCGCTGCAACTGTTATTTTGGCAATGGGTGCAGGCAAGACTGCTGCTTCTGCCATAGACGAGTACATTCAAAATAAAAATAAATAATTTATCTTTGGGCAGACAGGTTTGTTATTTTACGGGTTTTGTCTGCCCGACAATTATTTTGATAAATAAATTTCGGTATAATTTTATATACTTGATTTTATAAAAATTATCGGTTATACTCTTTAATATAAATCAACAGAAAGCGGTTTAACGCATTCGGAAAGGATACGCTATGGCTAATAATGAGGATTATATGGAAGAAATGGAAAACGAAGGTGCCCTTATTACTTTGACAGATGACGAGGGCAACGAAATTGAGTTTGAATTTCTTGACGTTGTTGAATATGACGGCGATGAATACATTGTTCTTATTGAAAACGATGAGGATGCTGACGAGGTCGTAATACTCAGAATCAACGCTCTTGATGAGGAAACAGAAGAATACATCAGCATTGACGACGAAGATGTTTTGCAGACTGTGTTCGAGATGTTTAAAAAACAATATCAGGGCGACATAAATTTTGAATGATTATTTTTTAACAGGGACGCTTGAAAAGCGTCCCTGTTTTTTCAGCGGATATGGAGGGAATTTATGAAAATTAAATACCGCAAAGCTGATTTTAATGATTTGGACGGAGTATTTGAAATTTTTAAAAATGCAATTGATAATATGAACAGCAATAAAATATTTCAATGGGATGAAATTTACCCTGACAGAAAAACTTTGTATGATGATATTTTAAAACAGCAGCTCTACATCGGAACAACAGAGAATAAAACAGCTGTTGCCTTTGTGCTGAACTGCGATTGTGATACAGAATATGAAAATGGAAAATGGCAATATACCGATTGCAGTTTTTTTATCTTGCACAGGCTGTGCGTAAATCCCGAGTTTCAAAATCAGGGAGTAGGCACCGCGACTGTGGAGCATATTGAAAGCACTGCAAGAAATCTTGGAGCAGAAGCAATAAGATTAGACGCTTTTTCCGAAAATCCGTATGCACTGAGTATGTATAAAAAACTAAACTATAAAACGGTCGGATATGCAGACTTCAGAAAGGGACGATTTTTACTTATGGAGAAAAAGCTGTAAAAATCGGGGACAGCCTAAGCTGTCCCCAATTTTTTGTGAATATTATGTTTTTGCATACAAACAGATAAGGTGATAATTACTGAAAAATATGTCTTACATAATTGAACATACAAGGTCGGTGTATTCGGACGGATTTTCAAGAGTAAGTCCTGCAATAAGCATAGCCTGACAATACAGGATCTCTGCATATTTCTTCGCTTTTTCAATATCTGTCTGAATTGCGCTCTCCATTGCCTTTACGGCAGGATGTGAGAGATTAAGCTCAAGAACTCTTTGCGCTTTCATTCCCGAATCAGGCTGAACCGAGTTGAAGTATTTTTCCATTTCAAAAGAAATGCCGCCCTTTGCGGTAAGGCAAACAGGATGTGAAACAAGTTTTTTGGAAGCTGTAACCTCGCTTACCTTGTCGCCGAGAGTTTCTTTGACAAATGTCAGCAGAGCACTGTTGTCCTGTTCATCTTCCTTGTTGTCTTCATTCTCAATTCCGAGGTCGTCATTAGTTGCAGAACAGAATTTCTTTTCTTTATACACCATAAGTGTTTGCAGAGTAAATTCATCAACATCATCTGTGCAGTAAAGAATTTCATATCCCTTAGAGCGGATAAGCTCTGTCTGCGGAAGCGTATCGATTGCGGCGGCATTCTCGCCTGTTGCAAAGTAAATGAACTTCTGATCTTCCTTCATTCTGTCAACATATTCCGAAAGAGTTACAAGCTTTTTTTCGGTTGAGGAATAGAACATAAGTAAATCCTGAAGCTCTTCCTTGTGCATACCATAATCTGAAACAACGCCGTATTTAAGCTGTCTGCCGAATGCGGCAAAGAATTTTTCGTAGTTTTCGCGCTCGTTTGTAAGCATTGCGGTGAGTTCGTTTTTAATTTTCTTCTCAATATTCTGGGCAATAGTAAGAAGATGACGATCGTGCTGAAGCATTTCCCTTGAAATATTAAGCGATAAATCTGCGCTGTCAACTATACCTTTGACAAAACGGAAGTGCTCGGGGAGAAGCTCCTCGCAGGCTTCCATAATAAGAACTCCGCTTGAATAAAGCTGAAGTCCTTTTTTGTATTCCTTTGTATAGTAATCATAGGGAGCGGCTGACGGAATAAACAGCAGTGCCTTGTATGTTACAACACCTTCTACAGAAGTAACAATCGTTCTGAGCGGCTTATCCATTGTCATAAACTTTTCGCTGTAGAACTTGTCGTATTCCTCCTGCTCAACATCCTTTTTGCGGCGCTGCCAAATCGGTACCATACTGTTGAGAGTTTCGGTTTCGGTGTAATCCTCATACTCGGGCTTGTCGCTGTCTTTGGTTTCTTCCTTGACTCTGCTGTGAGTCATATCCATCATAATCGGGTAACGGATGTAGTCTGAATATTTCTTGATAAGTCCCTGAATTCTGTACTGTTCAAGAAATTCATCATAATTTTCATCGTCGGTATTGTCTTTCATTTCAAGAATAATTTCAGTACCCGGAGCTTCTTTATCAAGCTCTTTTATTGTATATCCGTCCGCACCGCTTGACTGCCAGCTATAGCCTGTTTCGCATCCGTATTTTTTTGTATTGACAGTAATTTTTTTTGCAACCATAAATGCAGAATAAAATCCTACGCCGAACTGACCGATTATGTCAATGTCATCCTGCTTTTCATCCATGTCCTGCTTAAATTTATAAGAACCTGAGGATGCTATTGTGCCGAGATTGTTTTCAAGGTCATCTTTGTCCATTCCGATACCGTTGTCGGTTATGATAAGGGTGCGGTTTTCCTTGTCAGGTTTTATTGTAATTTTAAAATCGCTTCTGTCCAGACCTACTTTGTCGTCAGTAAGTGAAATAAAGCAAAGCTTGTCAATAGCGTCGCTTGCATTTGAAATGATTTCGCGCAGGAAAATTTCCTTGTGCGTATAAATTGAGTTGATCATCAAGTCAAGAAGCCTTTTTGACTCTGATTTAAATTGTTTCTTAGCCATAAAACTACTTCCTTTTTAATTGAATTTTGAATTAACGGAGCAAAAATCAGTTCTCCTAAACTGTTATTATATTATATTTTTTATCACCTTTCAATACATAAATTGCTATAAATGTATAGAAAAGTAAAAAATATATGTCAAAAAAAGAGCTTCCCCTGCTGAAAAAGCGGGAAAGCTCTTTAATATTTCAGATTTTCTTGTCAAATTCGCTTCCGCAGCGCGGACAGCGGACAGTATGCATACCTTTTTTGTTTTTTACTCTGAGCTGTGCTTTGCACATGGGGCATTTTAGATACCTGAAATCCTTTCTGTCTCTAAATTTGCTCCATGTCAGTTTAAACCAGCTTTTAACGGAGTTGTATATCGGCAAAAATTTTCTGTTTTCGGCACTTCTCTTCGTAATGTTTCGTGAAAGCGAGCGGAATAATATAAGCGCAAGAAGTGCAAGCTGTAACAGATCTATAACAAGACTTGCGGTTGTGTTAAAAACAAAAATGTTTATGATCCAGAGAACAAAGAATAAAACACACAAAAAGTTATTGAGCGTATCTGTTCCGTATCTTCCCTGCATAAATATCGCAAGTCTTTGCATAAGTTGTCGCATATGGATCATCCTTTCATTAAGACAACAAAGAACAGCAAATATGAAATATAAGGGTACTGTATTGTCACAATTTATTCTATCATATGATTTCTATGCAATCAATAAGCAAATTATATTTTTTATAAATATAAGACAAATTAAGTTTTTGCGTAGTTTTTCATCTCAAGAGGAGTACGTCCGTACTCTGATTTGCAGGTGAAAATAAATGAGTTTACATTAGGAAAACCGTTTTTTTCAGCGGCAGTCTTTACTGAAAGATTATTGTGGCACAAATCAATTATTGCATGTTCAAGGCGGATCCTGCGAAGGTATTTTGAAAAGGTCATTCTCGTTTTATCCTTAAAATACCTTGAAAAATGCGCAGGAGTCATTCCAACATAGGTTGATATTTCATGCAAAGGAATGTCTCTGCTGAAGTTTTGAAACATATATAATATTGCACTTTTTGCACAGTCAAAATCTTCTGAGTCAGAGCCTTTAATGTATGATACACCTGGAGCAAGACAATCCTTTATAAGGTAATAACATATATTATTAAGGATAGCCTTTATTTTAAGAATTTCAACCTTTCCTTCAAGGTCGGAACATTGACTGAGAGCCTTGAGTGAACGGGCAATATTAATACGCGCTTTGTCAGTTTTAATTTTAAATGTTATAAATCCGTTAATACCGTCAATATAGGGCAAAATTGCCTTTGGGGGAATATTTACGACCGTAAACATAAGATCCTCCGTAATATCGGAATATGAATGAACTTCTTCGGTGTTCAAAAAATAAACTTGTCCGTCATTCAGAATAATTTCACGGTCGATTTTTTGAAGCTTTACCGGACCTTTTTCAACGTATATAAACTCATATTCTTTGTGCCAATGCAAAGTAAAATCCAAGTCGTTGCTCTGCTCAGGACATTTATATATTTTTGCCTGATAATTCTTACTGCATTCGATTTGATATCTCTTGTACCTCATGATTCACCTCTCATATATAAAAACACCGCAATTATTGTTAAATATAGAATACCAAATGCTTATTATTTTACCCTAATTTCTTACATAGTCCGCACAGAAATATACATATTTTAAGTCGCCGATGACAGCAGAATGATCTGTCTTGACAACAACAGTTTTGCGCAGTTGTTTGCTCAGCTCCAAAACACATTTGGCAATGCTGCATTCAGTCGGAGTATAATTATATTTTTTGAAAAACTGTTCAATTGTCATAACTTCTGAATTATATCCTTCAAAAAGATGAAGCAAAGAGTAATCCACAAGCTTAAATTCATCTTCAATAAGATGAATTCCTATATCTGCATTGACCATCGAGTCAATGTAATAAGGAGCGTCATTTAAAAATAATCCTGTTTTAAATGCACCGATAGATACAGTAAGGTCGGAATTTACCGCAATATCGGCAACACCTGTGTCACCGTTAATTCCACTGTTTATGTCTGCGCTTATTATATATGCGTTTGAAGCGTTTATCTGCTCAATGGCATTAAGAAGCGCTCCTTTTACTTCACCTGAGAAACCTGTTCCGAGCAGACAGTCAACCACAATGTCATATCCCGTAAAGTTTGAGGCGGCTTCAAGAGATTCTTCATTTGCTCCTAATGACAAAGCTGTTTTGTAGTAATATAGTCCGTCCTTTGAAAAACCGTCGCAAGCTCTGAAAATTGTGGGAATAATTTTGTTTTGACACAGAATACAGGCAAGGGCATATCCGTCTCCGCCGTTGTTGCCCTTTCCGCATACTATGGCGACTTTGCCCGTGAATTTAACGGCGTTAAAAATGCCTTGAGCCGCTCTGTGCATAAGCTCTGCCGATGTTGTATGTTCTGCAATTGTGTGTGCGTCGCTTTCACGCATGTTTTTAACTGATACTACTTGCTGTAAATTCATAAATTAATAACTTCCCTTTATATTCCGATGGTTTGCCGCTTTATAGGCTGCGGTTACGGCCTCTATGTCTGTATTGCAGGTGAGAAGATAAAGCGGAACAGAGGAGAAAAATTCGTTCAGCAAGGAAAGAAGCCGCGACATATTTTCTTTGTCCGCAGGAACGACAGTCGCCTGCAAAATTTGCTTAAAAACATCTCCGGGATTTACTTTTACCGCCTTGTTTTCAACGCCTCTTTGTAAAATATATACGACCTTTGCCGGAGCCTTTATATTGTTTCCGATATTAGATTTGCCCATCCATGGAGTTCCGCAAACATAGAATTTATCATTAATTTTGCGAATGATCGGTTTGTCATCATTTATCATAGTAACTTTTCCGCCGAAGTATTTGCGCCAAAGTGCGGTATGAGTAGATTTTCCTGTGCCGCTTGGAGCACTGAAAACATAAGCCTCACCGTCGAGCATAAGGCTTGATGAATGAAAGAAAAAGCCTTCAAACCTCTCAAGAACCGTGTTGCAAATACGTGTAAGAATTACAGTGCTTTCGGCATTGACGGAAGTGCAGGGACCGTCGGATTGCCGTATGTATTCGTCAATTTCGTCTTTATGTATGCAGATATCAAAATCATATGCAGTTTCATCTGACAGATACGGTTCCAAACGTTTTTTCGTGGTTTTATAGATGGGAGAGATGTGTATATTAAGATCAGCTATATTATATATGGGCATAATTTTCTCCGATATATTTTCGCATAAAATAATAAAATATTAACAATATATTATAAAGTTTTGTATATGTTACATAGGTAGTATAACATATAAAATAAGTCTTGGCTATAGAAATTTTCAATTTATTTATAAATTTTTGCTTTGTTTTATATGAAACGCAACACTGATTACGAATAAGGAAAATAATAATCAGTTTTCCTGCGTCACGTCAAACACGTCAAATATTAATAAATAATTTAAGAGAAAGAGACAGCAATACTAAAACTTAAAATCATAAACGTTGCCGGGCGTTTCACTGTGCTAAAAAAACAAGCTCCAAAAGAAAATAATTCTTTTGGAGCAATAAAAATCAAAAAATAATTTAAAAATATTAAATAATCAAAAATATAGCTGTTTTCCTTAAAAAATCCCCTTGACAACTTGCTTTTGGTGATGTAAAATAGTAAAATGTACCATAATGGGGATATGTACCGACAAGGATGAAAATTTTTAAAAAATAACTTCTGACAAGGGGATATTATCACAAATAATCTTACATGTCAAGACGTTTTTTTACGTAACATTTTCCTGCCTTGCTAAAATCCCGTTTTTTATAATATTTAAGGAGTGATACGCCTATGGTTAATGTCAAACCCGTAAAGCTTGGCAACACCGAAAGAATGAGCTTTGGCAAAATCGATGAAGTTATCGATATGCCTAATCTTATTGAGGTACAGAAGGAATCCTACAGATGGTTTCTTGAAGAGGGCCTTAAGGAAGTATTCAAAGACGTTTCGGGTATTACGGATTACCAGAATAATCTTGTGCTCGATTTCATTGATTACACCCTTGATGTGGACCACCCTAACTACAGCGTAATTGAATGTAAGGTGCGTGACGCAACATATTCTGCTGCTCTGCGCGTTACAGCCCGTTTGCTGAACAAGTCAACAGGTGAGATCAAGGAAAGCAACGTGTTTATGGGCGACTTCCCGCTGATGACTCCGAGCGGAACTTTTGTAATTAACGGTGCTGAGCGTGTAATCGTATCTCAGCTCGTAAGAAGTCCCGGCGTTTACTACAAGATGGAACATGACAAAACAGGTAAGGAGCTTTACTCTACTACGGTAATTCCTAACCGAGGCGCATGGCTTGAATATGAAACTGACATAAATGATGTTTTTTATGTTCGTATTGACAAGAACAGAAAGTTGCCTGTAACTTCGTTTATCAGGGCTCTCGGACTTGGAACGGACGCTGAAATTCTTGATTATTTCGGCGACGACGAAAGAATGAAGGCTACAATTGAAAAGGATCAGGCTTCAAATATAGAAGAAGGTCTTATTGAGGTTTATAAAAAGCTTCGTCCTTCCGAGCCTCCGACTGTTGAAAGTGCTCAGACCCACATCAATAATCTGTTCTTTGACCCGAATCGCTACGATATGTCTCGCGTAGGCAGATACAAATATAACAAAAAGCTCGGTATCGCCAACCGTCTGGAAGGACAGGTTCTTGCAGAACCCGTTGCAAATCCTCGCACAGGCGAGGTTATGGCTCTCAGAGATGAAAAAATCTCTAAGGAAAAAGCTCTTGAAATTGAAAATGCAGGTGTAAATGTTGCTTTTGTAAAGGCAGCAGACGAAACGATAGTAAAAATCATTTCCAACGGAATGGTTGACATTAACTGCTATGTTGACTTTGACGCTGAAGCTGAATGTGAAATACGCGAGAATGTACGCTTTGATGTGCTCTGCGAAATTCTTGATTCTGCTTCAAACGACGACGAACTCAAGGAAATGCTCAGAGAACGTGCCGAAGAGCTTGTTCCGAATCATATTACGGTCGAGGATATTTTTGCCACGATCAATTATCTTAACTGTGTTGCTCACGGCGTAGGCAATACAGATGATATTGACCATCTCGGCAACAGAAGAATCCGCAGCGTCGGAGAACTGCTTCAGAATCAGTTCAGAATCGGCTTTTCGCGTCTTGAAAGAGTTGTAAGAGAAAGAATGACAACTCAGTCACAGGATATGGATTCTCTTTCTCCTAATTCACTCATCAATATACGTCCCGTAACAGCGGCAATTAAGGAATTTTTCGGTTCATCTCCGCTGTCACAGTTTATGGATCAGACAAACCCGCTTGCAGAGCTTACTCATAAGCGCCGTTTGTCAGCTCTCGGCCCCGGCGGTCTTTCTCGTGACCGTGCAGGATTTGAGGTTCGTGACGTTCACTATACCCACTACGGTCGTATGTGTCCTATTGAAACACCTGAAGGTCCGAACATCGGTCTTATCTCATATCTTGCTTCGTTTGCAAGAATTAACAAATATGGTTTTGTTGAGGCTCCGTTTAGAAAAATAGACAAGGAAACGGGAGTTGTAACAAATGAAGTTGTATATATGACTGCCGATATGGAGGATAATTATGTTGTTGCTCAGGCTAACGAACCTCTTGATGAAAACGGCAGATTTGTGAATTCAAGAGTCGTAGGACGTTACCGCGACGAATTCGTTGAGTATTCTCCCGACAGATTTGACTATATGGACGTATCTCCTAAAATGGTTGTATCTGTTGCTACGGCTATGATTCCTTTCCTTGAAAACGATGACGCAAACCGTGCGCTTATGGGTGCAAACATGCAGCGCCAGGCAGTTCCGCTTCTGCGCTCTCAGGCACCTATAGTAGGTACGGGTATGGAATATAAGGCAGGTACAGACTCAGGCGTTTGTATTCTTGCCGAAGAGGACGGTATTGTTATGAGCGTGGACGCCCGCAATATCCGTGTTCAGTATGACTCGGGCAGAGTTCAGGACTTTGAGGTAATTAAATTCCTGCGTTCAAACCAGGGCACATGCTTTAATCAGCGTCCGATCGTTGAAAGAGGTCAGCGCGTTAAGAAGGGCGAAGTCCTTGCCGACGGCCCTGCAACCGAAAACGGTGAAATTGCGCTTGGTAAAAACGCTCTCATAGGCTTTATGACATGGGAGGGCTATAACTACGAGGATGCTGTTCTCATTAACGAAAAAATCGTTCGCGACGATGTATATACTTCTATTCACATTGAGGAATATGATACCGAGGCAAGAGATACAAAGCTCGGCCCTGAAGAAATAACAAGAGATATACCTAACGTCGGCGAAGATGTACTTAAATATCTTGACGAAGACGGTATCATTCAGATTGGCTCCGAGGTAAAGGCAGGCGACATACTTGTTGGCAAGGTTACTCCTAAGGGAGAAACCGAGCTTACCGCAGAAGAAAGACTTTTGCGTGCAATTTTCGGCGAAAAGGCAAGAGAAGTAAGAGATACTTCGCTCAGAGTTCCTCACGGAGAATGCGGTACTGTTGTTGACGTTAAGGTATTTACCCGTGCCGACAGCAGAAACGAGCTTCAGCCCGGAGTAAATAAAGTTGTAAGAGTTTATCTTGCTCTTAAACGTAAAATCAGCGTAGGCGACAAAATGGCAGGACGTCACGGAAACAAGGGTGTAGTTTCAAGGATCCTCCCTGTTGAGGATATGCCGTTCCTTCCCGACGGTACTCCTCTTGACATTGTGCTCAACCCGCTGGGCGTACCTTCACGTATGAATATCGGTCAGGTGCTTGAGGTTCATCTTGGATATGCGGCTAAGGCACTCGGCTGGAAGATCATGACGCCTGTATTTGACGGTGCTCACGAACAGGATATTTTTGAAGCGCTTAAAGACGCAGGTTACAGTCAGGACGGCAAAACATGGCTTATTGACGGACGTACAGGAGAGCGCTTTGACAACCCTGTTACAGTAGGATATATGTATTATCTCAAGCTGCATCACCTTGTAGATGAAAAAATTCACGCAAGAAGCACAGGTCCTTACTCTCTGGTTACTCAGCAGCCTTTGGGCGGTAAAGCTCAGTTCGGCGGTCAGCGTTTCGGTGAAATGGAAGTTTGGGCACTTGAGGCTTACGGCGCAGCGTATACTCTTCAGGAGATTCTTACTGTTAAATCAGATGACGTCGTAGGACGTGTAAAGACTTACGAGGCTATTGTTAAGGGTCAGAATATTCCTGCACCGGGTATCCCCGAATCATTCAGAGTTCTTATCAAAGAGCTTCAGTCGCTTTCACTTGACGTCAGGGTGCTTGACAATGACGGTCACGAAATCGACATTAAGCAAAAATTTGATGAGGACGAGGATATTGCTGAGGTTACAGCTACAACAGAATTTGAAGAAGACAGCGTTATGACCTCTATGGACGGATACACACTCGACGAGGGCGGAGAAGAAGGCAATATGTTTGATGAAAGCTCACTTGTCGAAGAAGAGGATGATGACAACCTTTTTGATTTTGATGATTACAGCAGTGACGAAATATAAGGAGGCAGTACAATGATAGACAATAATGTTTTTGATTCAATTAAAATCGGACTTGCTTCTCCCGATCAAATCAGAGCATGGTCTTACGGCGAAGTAAAAAAGCCTGAAACAATTAACTATCGTACTTTAAAGCCCGAACGCGACGGATTGTTCTGTGAACGTATATTCGGACCCACAAAGGACTGGGAATGTCATTGCGGTAAGTATAAAAGAATTCGTTTCAAGGGCAAAATATGCGACCGCTGCGGTGTTGAGGTAACACGCGCAAAAGTAAGACGTGAGCGTATGGGTCATATTGAGCTTGCCGCTCCCGTTTCACACATCTGGTACTTCAAGGGAATTCCGTCAAGGATTGCATTAATGCTTGATATTTCCCCAAAGGTTCTTGAAAATGTACTTTATTTTTCACAGTATATAGTTATAGATCCCGGCGATTGCCGTGACCTTGCAAAATATCAGTGCCTTTCCGAAACTGAATACAATGATATGCGCGAAAAGTATGAGGATGACTTTGAAGCAGGCATGGGCGCTGAGTCAATTAAAAAACTTCTCGCTGAAATCGACCTTGACGTGCTGTCTGCTCAGCTTAAAGAAGAGCTTGAATCTGCAACAGGTCAGAAAAAAGTACGTTTGTTAAAACGTCTTGATGTTGTTGAGAGCTTCAGAATGTCAGGAAACCGTCCCGAGTGGATGATTTTGGACGTAGTTCCGGTAATTCCGCCGGATATAAGACCTATGGTTCAGCTTGACGGCGGTCGTTTTGCCACTTCAGATCTGAATGACCTTTACCGCCGTGTTATCAACAGAAACAACAGACTTCAAAAACTTCTTGAGCTTAAAGCACCTGAAATTATTATCCGCAATGAGAAGAGAATGCTTCAGGAGTCAGTTGACGCTCTTATAGACAACGGCAGACGCGGCAGACCTGTTACGGGACCAAATAACCGCGCTCTTAAATCACTTTCTGACATGCTTAAAGGTAAGCAGGGACGTTTCCGTCAGAATCTGCTTGGTAAGCGTGTTGACTATTCGGGACGTTCGGTTATCGTTGTAGGCCCTGAGCTTAAAATGTATCAGTGCGGTCTTCCTAAAGAAATGGCACTTGAGCTTTTTAAACCTTTTGTTATGAAACGCCTTGTTGAAACTAAGGCTGAACAGAATATAAAATCTGCAAGAAAAGCAGTTGAACGTGCAAAGGAAAATGTTTGGGACGCTCTTGAGGTTGTAATCAAGGGTCACCCTGTTCTCCTTAACCGTGCGCCGACACTTCACCGTCTTGGTATTCAGGCATTTGAGCCTGTACTTGTTGAAGGACGCGCGCTTAAACTCCATCCGCTCGTATGTACGGCATATAATGCTGACTTCGACGGAGATCAGATGGCTGTACACGTTCCGCTTTCGGCAGAAGCTCAGGCAGAAGCAAGATTTCTTATGCTTGCGGCAGGCAATCTGCTTAAACCGTCAGACGGCCAGCCTGTTGCCGTTCCTACACAGGATATGATTCTCGGTTCCTACTATCTAACTCTTGATAAAGACGGCGAGCTCGGCGACGGCAAGGTATTCCGCGATATTGATGAGGTTATGATGGCTTATCAGACCGGAGTTATTCAGCTTCACTCAAAAATTAAGGTGCGCCGTGAAATTGAAATTGACGGAAAAATCGAGTCGGCTCTTGTAGATACGACTATCGGTAAAATAATTTTCAATAATCCTATTCCTCAGGATCTCGGTTTTGTTGACAGAAGTATCCCCGAAAACAGATTTAAGTTTGAGGTCGATTTCCTTGTAGGCAAGTCGGGACTTAAAAAGATTATTGACAGATGTATAAAAATTCACGGTACGGCAAAAACCAGCAAGGTGCTTGACGATATTAAGGCTCAGGGCTATAAATACTCTACAAAGGGCGCTATAACCGTAGCAGTTTGCGATGCTGTTATTCCTCCTGCCAAGAAAGAAATTATCAAACAGGCAGAGGCAGAGGTCGATGAAATCCGCGACGAATATATGATGGGTCTTCGTTCAAATGAAGAACGTTATGATGAGGTCCTCAGAATTTGGGAAAGGGCAACAAATGATGTTACCGACGCACTTCAGAAAAACCTCGATCGATACAATCCTATATTTATGATGGCTGATTCAGGTGCCCGCGGCAGTATGAGCCAGATTCGTCAGCTTGCAGGTATGCGCGGACTTATCGCCAATACTTCCGGTAAAACGATTGAGATTCCTATCAGAGCGAATTACCGTGAAGGTCTTAATATTCTCGAATACTTTATTTCATCTCGCGGTGCTCGTAAAGGTCTTGCCGATACGGCTCTGAGAACTGCCGACTCGGGTTATCTTACCCGTCGTCTTGTTGACGTATCTCAGGAAGTTATTATTCGTGAAGAGGACTGTGGAACAACTGAAGGTCTTGAAATATTCGACATAAAAGCAGGCGAGTCAAACGTAATCGAGGGACTTCATGAACGTCTTATCGGACGTTATCTGCTTGATGATTTCTGCGACTCAAACGGCAACGTGCTTGTTTCAAAGGATGTTATGATGGGCGAAAAAGAGGCTGACATCATAGTGAATTCCGATGTTGAGAGCATTAAAATACGCTCAGTACTTGCCTGTCGTGCAAAACACGGTGCTTGCAGAAAGTGCTACGGCGCAAACCTCGCAAACCGTCAGCCTGTTACTGTAGGTGAGGCAGTTGGTATTATTGCCGCTCAGTCAATCGGCGAACCCGGTACTCAGCTTACAATGAGAACCTTCCACACCGGCGGTGTTGCTTCCGCAGAGGATATTACACAGGGTCTTCCGCGTGTTGAAGAGCTGTTTGAGGCCCGTAAACCGAAGAGCCTTGCAATTATAAGTGAAATCGACGGTGAGGTGCGTTTTGAGGAAATCAAGAATGCCAGACACGCAGTAATCTATAACAAAGAAACAAGCGATGAAAGAGCATATCTAATTCCGTTTGGTTTCCGTGTAAAGGTGCAGGAAGGTCAGCAGATTAAGAAAGGTGATAAAATCACCGACGGTGCTGTAAATCCGCACGATATTCTTGAAATACTCGGACCTGAGGCTGTAATGAACTATCTTATTTCCGAAGTTCAAAGCACCTACCGCCTGCAGGGTGTTGAAATTAATGATAAACACATTGAGGTTATTGTTCGCCAAATGATGCGCAAGGTTAAGGTCGATGACGCAGGCGACACAGGATTTATGTCAGGCCAGACCTACGACAAAAACGAAGTTCTGTACGAAAACGAACAAATTAAAAAGCGCATTGCGGCAGGCGAAGAGGGATTGCGCGAGGCGACCTTTACGCAGCTTCTCCTCGGTATTACAAAGGCTGCTCTTGCTACCGACAGCTTCCTTTCTGCTGCGTCTTTCCAGGAAACAACAAGAGTTCTTACCGACGCGGCAATTAAGGGCAAGGTCGATCCGCTTGTAGGTCTTAAGGAAAATGTTATTATTGGTAAACTTATTCCTGCCGGTACCGGTATGAGAAGATATGCAGGCGTTAAGCTTGAAAGCAATGCTTCTGTTAAAGAGGATGTTGTTGAAGAAACTGTTTTAGAGGAAACGGAATCGTCTTCAAATAATGATGATGTATTCGTTGCCGAATAATAAAATTCAATAAAAACAAAATAAAATATTATCAAGCAAGCGGCAGTAAATTAGACTGCCGCTTGCTTTTGGTTAAAATATTTTTAGTTTTTATATATAATACGTAAATTATTAATACTTTTATATAATTTAATGTCGTAATGTCGGCAATATTACAGAGCTTTTTATTAAAAATTATGTTATTGCATTTATAACGGTATCAACAATCATATAAATAAACAAAATAATTGTTAATGGAGCGGAGAAGTAAACCAACACCTTTCTGACACCGGATACGGGGAATACGCTTTTTTTAAGAGCAATCTCACGTCTGTTTTTTGCAAGCTCAATAATAAAAAGAACAAGCCCTGTAATAATTAAACCAAATACAAGCAATACCGTAAGCATAACAGTTACATAAGGAATTATGTGCGACATCATATATTGAGAACCGCCTGTTTGCAAAAGCTCAGGGTCAATACTTGAATAACATAAAAGCATAATGCCTGCAATTGTGTTAATACAGAAGTGCAGAATAATTGATGGGATAATTGAACGTGTTTTTGCAAAAATAAAACAGGAAAACGAGCCTACTGTTGAGGCGAAAATTATTTGAGGATAATTCATATGCCAAAGTCCGAATGTTATGCCTGACACTATAATTGCAAACCATTGTCCCATAATTTCGTTGTTACGATATACTGTGGCTCTGAACAAAAGCTCCTCAAAAAACGGAGCAAGAATTGAAAGCGCAAAAAAGGTTGTAAATATGGCAAGCGGAGAATCTCCAAACTCCAATTGCATCGGTTTAAGTTCAATGCCAAACAAAGCCTGTATAAAAGCGAATAAAAGATTTGAAGCTATGCTTGCAATATATGCAAAGCCTATCGCAATCAATATCCATTTTGCTGTCCAGCTTGCAGGCATTGCAGTTTTTCTGAAACATGTGCTTAGTTTAAGACCTGTTTTTTTGCTTCTCATTTTGTAAAATACGAGCAGAGCCAGTGGTACTACTAATAAATATTGTATGCAGTATAAAATCAGATATTGTACATCTGCATTTAATGTTATTCCTGTATTTGCCAAAGCCTGCATAATAAATCTGTACGAAAACTGAACCGCTAATATAAGCACAATGAAAATCAGCACCGGCAAAGAACTGTAATTTGATATCCTGCGGATTTCCTTATTAATAAATTTTTTGTTCATACGAACACCCCCTGATATAGATATTTATTCATTAATTTATTCAGTGCATGAGTAGAGTTGTGTACAAAGATAAATATAATATACCGTTTATTCAAGAATTAATTTATAATATATCTCTGACGAGCTAACTATATTATATAAAAATCAAGTTGTCAATATCGTTTGCTAAAAAATACAAATTGGGAAACTTAATTACGATAAACCTGTCAGCTCAAATTGCGAGCGGTACACACCGCTTTGTAAAAAGCGGATGAAAACTTTTTGTTTTTTACTATTGACAAAATTATTTTAGTATTATATAATTCAATTAGTTAATTAGATAATTATCTAAATAACTAATTATATGTGAAGAAGGTGCTCCGATGGGCGATGTGTGGAAAGCTCTTGCCGACCCTACCAGACGAAAAATACTGGAACTGTTAAGACAAAAGGATATGAACGCAGGTGAAATTGCCGCCGAGTTTAATATGACAAAGCCTTCAATAAGCAATCATCTTAGTATTCTCAGACAAGCAGATTTGGTTGACGCAGAAAAACAGGGTCAAAACGTAGTCTATACACTAAAAACGAGCGTGCTTGAAGACATTCTCAATATTCTTTCAAGCCTCACAGGAAGAGGAGAGAATTAGTATGAAAAAATTTATTTATCTTATTATTGCACTTGTAAATGCGGCAGTTACAGCGGTCTATATTAATATGTCCCCACTTGAGCTTGTACCGACTCATTATAATGTAGGCGGAATTGCGGATATCTACTCATCAAAATGGACGATGATGTATTTACCTGTAATTTTGGTATTTTTCGGATTGGCATATACAATTTATTGTATCATCGCAGAACATACAGGTTATCAGAAGAATAGAAAATATATAGATAAAGCAATTTTCGCAATGTTTCTTATGTTCTTTGTTTTGTTCTGGATATTGACTGTTATTTGTATAGAGGGAATTTATTATATAGGTAATTTATTAACAAACTTTACTCCGATTATTATCGGACCGTTTATAATATTTCTCAGTAATATATTTCCAAAATTTAAACAGAACGGCATATTTGGAATAAGAACTGCGGCTACATTGAGCAGTGAAGCAGTATGGAAGAAGACTCATAAGCTGGGTGGTTACTGCGGAGTCGTCGGCGGAATTTTAATGATGATATGCGGTATTGCGGGAATTGCAATGAATATCGGAGGATTTTGGGCGTTGTTTATAGGGTTAGGTTTTTATCTGGTAATAGGCGTAATAGTTCCGTGTGTCTATGCATCTGTGATTTACCGCAGAGAGAAAAAAGACACGGCTAAAGACTGATTTTGCAAAATTCATGTAAAAATAAAAATATTCAGTTTACATTGCAGAAGTGTAAAAACAAGTATATAAAAATTTAAGCAAAGTAACATATGAAAAATACAGCTTAAAAGGGTTTATGCCGCTGATTCGCGGCATAAACCCTTTAAAAACGTATAATCATTATATTACATTAATAATTTTCAGGCTGAATCTGAAAATAGCTTTGTGGATGAGCACATACAGGACAAACTTCCGGAGCTTTTTTGCCGACACAGATATGTCCGCAGTTAATGCACTGCCAGATAACATCTCCGTCCTTTGAAAATACAACATCACCCTTGACATTTTCAAGAAGCTTTTTATAGCGTTCTTCATGATGCTTTTCAATTTCTGCAACCTTTTCAAATAGATTGGCAATGAAATCAAAGCCCTCTTCTCTTGCTTCTTTTGCAAATGTCGGATACATATCTGTCCATTCGTAGTTTTCGCCCGAAGCGGCGTCTGCAAGATTTTGCTCTGTATCGCCGATACCGTCATGAAGCAGTTTAAACCAGATTTTTGCATGTTCTTTTTCATTTGCGGCAGTTTCCTCAAACAAGTTAGCTATTTGAACATAACCGTCCTTTTTGGCTTTTGACGCATAATATGTGTATTTGTTTCTTGCCATTGATTCGCCTGCAAATGCGGCTTCAAGATTTTTTTCTGTTTTTGTACCTTTTAACTGCATAATAAATTCTCCTTTATATATTTAAAATATTAAATTTAAATTTTTTCAAAATCCGACGCAGGATGACCGCACAGCGGACATACATAATCGGGCGGAAGTTCTTCTCCCTCGTAAACATATCCGCAGATTTTGCATACCCAGCGTGTTTTTTCGGTTTTCTTCTTTTCGGGTTTTGGTTTTATATTTTTATGATAGTATGAATATGACGCACTCGGAAGGTCAGAAAGCACCTCGGAGTCTGTTACCTCTGCAATAAATGTATAGTGAGTACCAACGTCAACAATATCAACAACATTTGCGGATAGATATGCGTTAGTGCTTTGAGTTATATAGTTTATGCCGTTTGAAGCTGTTTTAAAGTCCTTGAATTGAGCAAATTTATCGGTTTCTCTTCCGCTTGAAAATCCAAAGTTTACAAATAATGAAAAGTCGGCAGATTCATCAATACAGCTTACATTAAATTTGCGTGTTTTAAGAATAATATCTGTCGTATAATTGTTTTTGTTTACAGTAACGGCAATTTTAATTGGCTGAGACGAAACCTGCATAACGGTATTTATTATACATCCGTTCTGTTTGGCTTCATCACACGCGGTAAGCACAAACAGACCGCAGCATATATTGTTTAAAGCACTAATATTCATATGTGGCTCCTTTAATATTTGTAAATTATTTACAATACAATTATAAATTTTTCAAATATTATTTGTCAATACCTTTTGCATATATTATTTGCTTATTTATAAAAATATATACAATTATAAAAAAATACATTTACAAACAGACCGCAGTTTAATATGAAAAACTGCGGTCATAATATCATAATATAGTGTATATACAAAAAGTCAAAAGTATTAATTATTAAATCAATTATCGTAATTATTCAAATCTTCTTTGCGAAACTGCGTTGGGGTTTTGCCTTTTAATTTTTTAAATACTCTTGAAAAATACATCTGGTCTGCAAAACCTACTGAATAAGCAATGTCCTTTATGGAAATGCTTTCATCAGCAAGCATTTCCGCAGCCCTTGAAATCCTGCGGTTATTAATGTAATCAATTACCGATTCTCCGGTTTCTTCCTTAAACAGTCTGTAAAGGTAGGTCCTGTCGATTTTAATATAATCGGCAACACTTTTTACGCTGAATTCAGGGTTTCGATAGTTCTTTTCAATATAGTCGCGCGCCATAATGGTATAGTTATTGTTCGCAGTGGCTTTGCAGGGAAAATATTCAATATAGAATGAAAGCAATATAATTATTTTTCCGCCTGCCCTGCAACGGGCATACATTGAATTGTAATTGCTTTCAGTCACATCAAAATACTGTTCAAAATCAGGTATAGGAATTTTGTCAACTACAGGATGCTTTTTGCTGAAAACAGTCTGGCTTATAAGCCACGCTGCCTCAAGACCGCGAAATTCGACCCAGGTGAATGCCCAAGCATCATTTTTGTCCGGTTCTGCTTTTACAGTTGAACAAGGAAATGTAAGGAAAGATTGACCGGCTGTTACAAAAAATTTTACGTTGTCAACCGTTATTGTTCCACGTCCTTCGGTAACATAGTAAAGCCTGTAATTTTTTTTCGCTTCAGGGCCCCATTTATTGTTGGAGCTTTTTTGACATTTTCCGCATGCGAAGCATATACAATTTACTCCATTATACCCAAAATTATTATCCATAAGACCTCCATACAACAAATATACATAAAAATCAAACAAATTTACATAGATTTAACTATATAATATGTTTATACTTAAATTAATATACAACAAATCTACAATTTTTTCAATACTCTTTGAGGAGAATAGCCGGATGAACTACAAATACGAAATAATAAATTATGACAAAAATATTCCTGCAAAGATAACGTACCTTGATTTATCTTCGGATACTCACAAAACTGAGCTTCACTGGCATCGTGAACCTGAAATAATTTATGTTATTGAAGGTCAGGCAGAATGCCCCCATAACGGTGAAGTAGTTGTTGTTGACGAAGGCGATTTTATCTTTTTTAACAGTGAAGATGTGCATCTTGTGCGTCCCGTAAGCGGTACTACTGTTAAATTGGTATGCATTCAGCTTTCGTTTGAGTATATGCGTGTTTTCTGCAAGCCGATTGACAGCGTTATTTTTGATGTTACAAACAAACCTGAAGCAAAACCTGCAATTATTGAAATTTTAAAGAAGTTTGCAGAAATTGATGTCACATCGGATGATTACGCTTCGTTGCTGCACATTTCATATGTCAACAAGATTTATTATGTGCTTATGAAATATTGCATATGTTTCAGACGCGCTTCAAATTCTATGGTAATACCGAAACGTGACTTTTCTTATGCTAAAACAGCGATTGCTTATATCAACGAGAATTTTAAACGTGAAATCCCTCTTGATGAAATCTCTTCGGTTGTAAATCTTTCACCGTCATATTTCTCAAAGTATTTTAAAAATGTTACTCAGGTAAGCTTTTCTGAATATCTTGCAAATCTCAGACTTGAAAATGCAATTCAGGATATGCTTTCTAAAAACTCTACTGTTTCGGCGGCAGCCCTTGAAAACGGTTTTGCCAATGTAAAGTCATTTATTACTCAATGTAAAAAAGTTTATGACTGTACACCCGCACAGTACAAAAAGAAATTGCTTAACAGATAATTTTTTCTTATTATCCCCTCGATTGGAAACAGCCGTGTCATCCCCCTGACGCGGCTGTTTTCATTTGCATCAGCGGTCGGCGTGGTAGCGTGGCGGCGTGACGCCGCTCACAATTCGAGAAGACAGATTCATTAAATACTAAACTAAGTTGCCTGATCGAAATGTTTATAAAGAATGGTTTTTTATAATATTTTTAGAAAACCGCAAAGGGTTTCTGGCAAAAACAAAATAAATATAAAAGTTTCTTTATTTTATTAGTAAAAAATTACGTATTATACCGTTAAATCGTCAACGATTGATATGCTTTGTGTTATGTTATCGATCTATATTGTGTAATCAATTGCTCTTCTCTTTAAAAGCAAAAAATCTCTGTCCGATATAATTGAATGCAACAAACAGGCAAGAGCCGACAAGCATTGAAGCGTTGCCAGCAAATGTATTTACACTCCAGCCGAACATTGTCAGATTATTTGAAATACAAATCCATTTTGTAAGTGGGATTGCTATTCCGTAGGCAAGCAAGTAGCATACGGCAATATTCAGGGCAAATTTAGCAATGGGCTTCCAGCCCTTTTCTTTGTTTTTGAATGTAAAATATTTATTAAGGAAGTAGCTTAGAATACTACCGAGAATGTATCCGATAATTGAAGAAATCCATTCTCCCCAGCCGAAAAGATTGAAGAAAAGGAACTGAAGTCCCATTCCTACAATGGTGTTTAATAAACCCACCATAATGAATTTCCAGAATTTTATATCAAAAAACTGTTTGATAAAATTTTTCATTTTAAAATTCCTTTTCCTCGTTGTTCTCATCTTCAAAGTTAGAGTGCTTTGTAATATAAATCGGTCTGTCCTTTGCCTCCATATATATTCTGCCGATATATTCGCCCAAAATCCCTATCGACATTTCAGTAATACCCCCCAGAAAGAGCACAGCGCAAAGAGTTGTTACGTAACCAGGCGTGGTAATTCCGAAAAAGAGTGTTTGAATGAGAGTTATTATTATGTAGATAAGCGATATTAAAAATATAATTCCGCCCATTATGGCTGTAAATCTTAAAGGAGCAACCGAAAAACACGTTATGCCGTCGATTGCATATTTTAAAAGACTTGAAAATTTCCACGTTGTTTTTCCGTGCTGACGGTCAACTGTTTTAAACGACACCCATTTGGTGTTAAAGCCTACCCAAGAAAAAATACCCTTTGAAAAACGCTGAACTTCGCTCAGCTCGAGAATAGCGTCAACCATCTGACGAGTCATCATTCTGTAATCCATCGCGCCGTAAGGATTTTTAACATCGGTAAGCCTGTTTGAAAGCTTAAAAAACAATTTAGAGAAAAAGCCCCTGAAAGCACTTTCACCTTCTCGGTCTGCTCGTTTGGTGGCACAGCAGTCATATCCTTCTTTGTCAACAGCCTCTATCATCTGCGGAAAAATTGCCGGAGGATGCTGCAAATCAGCGTCCATAACAACAACATAATCAGCAGTTGTGTGCTGAAGTCCTGCATACATCGCCGCTTCTTTTCCAAAATTCCGTGAAAATGAAATATACTTTATGTTTGGAAATTCGTTTGCAAGTCTTTTCATTACAAGATATGTTTTATCGCGGCTGCCGTCGTTGACCAGAATATATCTGAAAGTGTAGTCGGGAAGAGAATATATCACTTTGTTTGTTTCAAGAACAAAATACTCTAATCCCTCTTCTTCGTTATAACAAGGAACAACTATATCTATAGTTTTCATTTTATCACCCTTTTATAGGCATATTTTCACTATAAATCGCATAGCATTGCCTTCATTAATCTAATTATAGCAAAGCAATTTAAAAAAGTCTATTTTTTTTTATATTTTTATAATATTTTTATTTACGTTATTTGCAAAACGTGTTAAAATAGAATAGTTAAAGTGTATATTTGTACAGTCAGTTTACCGCCGGCTGCGAATCGCAGGACGACAAAGCTCTAAAAATTACTTGTTTATCTGCAATTAATTGCAGATAGGCGTCTTGCGCATACAATACACTATATAAAGATAAAAAGCAATCATTCGGAGGTTAATTTTATGCCCAATACTAAAGCATTGGATGGCGCAAATACTCTGCAGTCACATTCGCAGGGGAAATTTAAAGCGTTTTTTTCTAACAATCTTTTCATTATTCTTGCGTTTTTAGTGCCTTTTGTACTTATGACGACTGCTTTCGCAGTAATGAAAGTTTCACCGTTTGGTGACCAGCAGATACTTGTAACCGACCTTTGGCATCAATATTTTCCATTCCTTGTTGATTTTCAGGACAAACTTAAACACGGCGAATCACTGTTCTGGTCGTGGACTCAGGGAGGCGGCGTAAATTACTTTGCGCTTATGTCCTATTACCTTGCAAGTCCTATGAATTTTCTGTCGGTATTTATTCCCGGTGAATGGCTCAGAGAATTTCTTATGTTCTCTGTAGTAATAAAGGTTGCCTGCGCAGGTATGTTTATGGCAATTTTTCTGCGCAGCGTTTACAAGAAAAACGATTTTTCGCTTGTTATATTCGGCTGTTGTTTTTCATTCTGCGCATTTTTTATGGGATATTACTGGAACACAATCTGGCTCGACACCGTATGTATTACGCCCCTTGTGGCGCTCGGAGCAGTAAAATTACTCACCGAAAACAAGTTCCGCCTTTACGTTGTATCGCTTGCTCTTTCACTTCTTACAAACTATTACATAGGTCTTTTCGCCTGTATTTTTGTATTGCTCATTTTCATTGCGTACAACATAGTAAAGTGGGACGGATTAAAGAACTTTTTAACAAAGCTTGTTCAGACAGGTGTTTTTTCGTTAATTGCAATAGGCATAACGGCATTTTTCCTTCTTCCTGCATTCTTCGGACTGCAAAATACAAACGCGTCGGGCAGACCGTTTCCTACTACCTTTGATATTAATATAGGCGACACCGATGACCTTATGGGTGTGCTTAATGCGATAAAAGAAATTTTATCCAACTTCATAACATTTATTTCACCGGCAACAAAGGAAGCAGACGCTCTCCCGAACATTGCCTGCGGTACGGTTGCTATTGTACTCGGAATACTTTTCCTTACGTCGCAAAAGATAAAGCTAAAGGAAAAAATCGTGGATATGTGCCTTATTTTCTTTATGATTATAAGCTGTATTATAAGACAGCTCGACTATATCTGGCACGGCTTCCACTTTACAAATATGATTCCGTACCGTTTCAGCTATCTTATCAGTTTTGTACTTATAGTTATGGCATTCAGGGCGTTTATGCTTATTGATTTCAGTTCGTGCTGGGATGTTATTCTTGCGGCTCTCGGCACAGCGCTCATTATTTTGCTCGCAATAGGAACGCAGGAGGCATATACAATTATCGGAACGGCAATAATCGCATTTGTCGTATGCGGAATGCTGTTCCTCTACACAAAGAGAATCGTTCCGAAACAAGTGCTGCTGATAGTGCTTGCAGTAGTCGTAATAGGCGAAAGCGCGGCAACTGCTTATATAGGCGTTAAGACCACTACGGTAACGGGAACATACGATTATCCCAGGGGCGAAGAAAAAACAGCTCAGATTATTGATTATATGGACAGTCTTGAAGAAAATACTCCCGAACTGTGGCGTGCAGAGATGACTACAACTCAAACTCTCAATGACGGCTCTCTGAACTACTACAACGGACTTTCGATGTTCAATTCAATGGCAAATGTCGATATGACAAGATTCTTTGAAAACTTTGGCATGATGGGCTGGAAGAGCGGAAACCGCTATACATATGCCGAAAGTTCACCTGTTACGAATATGTTTATGAACCTCAAATATATTATTTCGCGCGACGGAGTATATCACAATACTTATGATTTAAGTGAAAAATATACTGTAGGCAACGAAAAACTGCTGAAAAATGAGCATTATATTCCTATGGGATTTATGGTTGACGGTCGTCTGCTTCATTGGCAGGAGAATGACAACGAAGACCAGTTTAATCCGTTTGACCAGCAGAATGAATTTTTTAAGCTTGCAACAGGTATTGATGAAAATGTTTACACACCGCTTGAGGTAGTTTCTCAGGGACACTATGATTACAACAAGTTCCCTGTAAACAAGACTTCTTACGGTAACTATTCATACAGCTGTAATGATTCAACCATAACGCCTCATGTAAAATGGAACTATGAAGCTCCAAAGGACGGACTCTACTGTATGTATGCCGATATTCAAGGCGGCGACGATGTAACCGTAATGGTGAATGATATTTCTCAACAGTCAGCATACGGAATGGGTCGTTCGTACATTGCCTGCATAGGATATTTCAACGAGGGTGACAAGATTTCCGTTTATGCTCAGCTTGAGCAGGGACAATCGGGTACTGCAAAGGTATATGTTGATCTTCTTAATCAGGATATTTTTGAACAAGGCTATAATAAAGTAAGCAAGGACGTGATGACTACTACAAAGCTTACAGGCAGTTCAATGGAGGGAAAAATCAATGTAAGCCAAAGCGGACTGTTTTACACCTCTATTCCTTACGAGGAGGGCTGGAAAGCTTATGTTGACGGCAAAGAGGTTAACATAACTCCTGTAGGAGGCTCGCTTGTGGCGTTTAATCTTTCAAGCGGACAGCATACCATTAAGCTGCAGTATTATCCTAAGGGTTTCTGGATTGGATTTGCCGTTACTGTGATTTGTATTACTACCTTTGCGGTATTGTGTGTATATACTTATGTGTACAAAAAGCGCAAGGGCAAAAGAAGTGAAGTAAAAACAGAGGAATAGCTTTTAACAGGCAAATTTAAGGAGCCGCAGTAAGAATGCGGCTCCTTTTGTCATAAAAGTTATCGGACACGGAAAAAGGGGCTGACATTATGTCAGCCCCTTTCCAAGGAGAGAGTATATTTTAAGAAGAAAGAACTTTTGCTAATGTCAGTTTAAAAAGTGAAAGTATTTTTCAATGCTCAAACTGATATTAGTATTGCAAACTTTCGTAGTAATTAAAATTTCATTTTAATTTGATAATTGTCGGCGTATTTATGAATAACTTCTGCATAAATCCATGCTGTACACCATATTGTTTTTAGCAACCATAGTAATCGGGATTAACGGATCTGCCTTGTTGAACATCACAAGAAAGCTTTCGTCTCCGCCGTCGTGCATACCCGTTACAATGCGCTGTACGTTGTTTTGCTTTGCAAATTCAGCGGCGGCTTTTGGTGCGTCATTATGGAAAAGTACCGTCATATCTGCACCTGATTCCTTTGCAACAAGGTAAAGGTATTCAATTTGGTCGCTTACATTTGCATAGTTATTTGTCGGCTTTAAAATACTCAGAACTCTGAGCTCACAGCCGCAGTCGTCAGCGATATGCTTTGCAGTTTTTATAATTCTGTCGCAGTCATACTGACTTGTTACACAGGCAAGCACCGACGACTTGTATTCATTCATTATGTGTCACCTCCTTTGCTGTTGTGCCTACATATTACCGCCCGTTTATGAAAAACAAATAGTGTTAGTGTGAATTTAAGGTGAAATCTTTTGGAAAGAAAAGAAAAAATTAAAAATAGCTTGCGAGTATATAAGAGTATTAAAGAGAAAATAGGAGAATAATAAAGATTAATTGGACGTAAATTAATTTTTTTCTAAAAAGTGTTGACTTTAAAGAAAATATGTACTATAATCATACCTGCACGAAAAAAAGAACAGGAGGATATTGTTATGTCAACATATTTAGCTAAGAAAAGCGAAATTGAACGCAGCTGGTATGTACTTGATGCAGCAGGCAAGCCGCTCGGACGTGTGGCAGCTCAGGCAGCCGTACTTTTAAGAGGCAAGCACAAAGCAACATTTACACCAAACGTTGACTGCGGTGACCACGTAATTATCATCAATTGTAAGGATGCTGTTTTAACAGGCAACAAGCTCACACAGAAGAAGTGGCAGCGTCATACAGGCTATATCGGCCATCTTAAAGAAACACGTTACGATACTCTTATGGCAACAAAGCCTACAAAGGCTATGGAGCTTGCAGTTAAGGGTATGCTTCCAAAAAATACACTGGGCAGAGCAGCTCTTTTGAGATTAAGACTCTTTGAGGGTGCAGAACACAACCATCAGGCTCAGAAGCCTCAGACGGTTGAAGCTTAAGAAGGGGGCGGAGTATAATGTACGATAAGACACCTTATTTTTACGGTACAGGCAGAAGAAAAAGCTCTGTTGCAAGAGTAAGACTTTATCAGGGCACAGGCAAAATCACAATCAACGACCGTGATATCGACGATTATTTCGGTCTTGAAACACTCAAGCTCATCGTTAGACAGCCTCTCGCTTTAACAGAAACAGACGAGAAGTTCGACGTTGTATGCAGAGTTTCAGGAGGCGGCGTTACAGGACAGGCAGGCGCTATTCGTCACGGCATTTCAAGAGCACTTCTTCAGTATGACACGGAAAATCTCCGCGGCAAGCTCAAGAAGGCAGGCTTCCTTACTCGTGACCCGAGAATGAAAGAGCGTAAGAAATACGGTCTTAAAGCTGCTCGTAGAGCACCTCAGTTCTCAAAGAGATAATTATTTTTGTCATTCAACTCCAAAACCGCGTGCCGAGGGTTCAAGTCCTTCTGCCCCTGCCACAGACAAGTCCTTGAAAATGGCTTAAACAAGCCGTTTTTGAGGATTTTTCTTTTTCAGACAAGGTACAGAAAACACCGTAAACACCTTCAAAAACACCGCTTTTCTAAAAATTTTCTAAAA
>CANQDR010000028.1 GCA_947593615.1 uncultured Clostridia bacterium | reverse complement strand
CAGCTTGATTTGCTATCGCTTGCTTATATCTAATTTCCTTTTTTCGGGTTTACCCCAACTATTGACATAGAGCCTAAAAAAATAACGCCTTCCATAATGGAAGGCGTTATTTAAAAATTATCAGTTAAACTTTTTGCGGGTTAATACAATAGCACCGGATGCAGCAGCAAGAAGAACAAAAAGAATTAATGCTGTTGAAACATCACCGGTTGGAATTGCACCGTTGTCTGTACCGCCCTGACCTGGAGTAGTATCAGGTGTTGAATCAGAACCTACAGCTGATGTTGCATCAGGTGACGGAGCAGGAACAGTAGTAGCAGTAGGCTCACCAGGTGTTACCGGAACACTTGGAAGAGTTGTGGGCTGATCATTAACATTCTTAAGTGTGCCGGCAGCTTCAGAAGCTTCCTTAGTAGGATATGTACCATACCAGCCTTCACCAAAATAGAAGTTCCAATCACCAACATATGTCATTTTACCCTCGAAGTTCTCTGAAGTAAGTTCAGGATCAATAACAAAAATCATATTGTCCATTGTAAAAGAAAGACCATATTCAGGATCTTCAAAGAAGTTATCAGCAAAATCACCGAGAGCTGCTTTGTCACCATCATAGCTTTCCTGCATAGCTTCAAAGAATTCTGTGGGATAAAGATCAGAATCACCGTCAGAATAGTATTCTACAGGTGCATTATTGCCCTGAGCAGCTATTGTATAGATAGGAGCCTCTTTATCTTCGCCACCGTTAACAAAGTTATTCCAGATAACTGTTGAAACATCAGACGGACAATCTACATAATAAACATCTTCAACATCACTGACTTGAGCCTTGTATCCGGGCCAAGACGTTGTTCCACCGGAACCGTCAACAGCGCCGCAAGCATCGCTGCCATCCCACCAGTAAATACCGGCAGTATCTGTGTATTCACTATACCAATATTTTGGCATAGCAAAATAATATCTGCTGGTTTCAGTGATACCTTCTGACGGTACATAGCGACCGTTGCTGTCAAGTGCAGCAGAAGCGCTTATAACAGCTAATGATGCCATCGAGAAAACAAGCACTAAAGCAAGCAAAAGACTTATAAGTTTTTTTGTCATTTTAATCTCCTCCAATTAAATATCCCGAATTTTTCGGTATGGACTTATTATACAACGAAATAAAGTTAAAATCAATATGTATTTTTAAAAAATAACAAGTAAATACATACAAAAATTTAAAAATTTTTTTGTGTAATTATATTTGTGATTCATTGTCGTATGTATCTGATGAAAGCCTTGTATCATCGCGTTTTTTTACTATAACAACCGCGATAACTGCCATGACTACAACTACTATTCCGATAATAACAAAAATAGTAAGTGTAGTATTTCCTGATGGCGTTGAAGATGCCTGCTCATATCTGGTGACATCAACCACCTCGGTGGAAATAATTGCTCTGTGTCCATTGTGGTCAGGAGAATTATCTCCCATGCCATCGTCATAATTAATAAATTCGCCTTGTCTTTGCTTTAATGTATCTTCATCATCATTTACAACAGGAGGCTTATCTGAAACAATTACCTCATCATTAACCGTAATATCATATGTGAGTTTGTAAGATTTGAGATAAGTCATATCATCTCCGTACATATCAGTAATAAATTCAGAAATTTCAGTTTCGCCTTCCTTTATAACTTTAAATTCAGCAGAAACCAAAAGTCCTTTTTTAGAGAAATCAGCGCCATTAGAAATGTTTGTCCATGACATAGGAATTACATTTTGCAAATTTTGATTATAAATTACACCTTGAAACTTATCAAAAGTCAACGAGTCTTTATTAAATTGCAAATAGTTACTGTCATAGAATATACGCATTTCAAATCCAATTATCTCTTCAGTGCAGTCACTTAAATTTAATGAAAACTTTATAGTGTCACCAACATTAACTTTTGCATCTGAATTAACTGTCAATACTTTCTCAGCAGCAAAAGCCGGTATATAACAGGATAAAGCCACCATAATTGTAAAGATCACCGAACAGAATCTGATTAATAGTCTTTTCATTAATTTCATTCCTTTAACATTGTTATCCGTATTTATTTTATCATACCATAAATTTCAACGAAAAACAAGATAAAGATTATGATTTTTATGTGAAAATATAAAATAATTCACATTTTTATTATAAAAATTATTTAGACGATGTAATTTTCTATTCCGCAATTTATCTTTTTATCTTTTGAACTGCATAGCTCGACTATTAATATAACACCATTAAGTCTGTCAATCTTTATCTGATAAAAAACACCCTCCGCAATAACGGAGGGTGAAATAAAACTAATTATTTTTTAATTTGTCGCCTTGAGAGTTTTATAATAAATTATCTAACTCTCTTACGAGCAAAGAACAAAGCACCTGTTGCAGATACGAGTACTAAGAGGATAATTACTGCCATAGAAGCACTACCTGTCTGTACTGCACCTGTACCACCGGATGTTCCGCCCGGAGTAGGAGCGACATCAGATGTTGAACCGCCGTTTACGGTTGTGTCTGTTGCAGAAGTTGCATCCTGAGAAGGACTTGGAACTGTAACTTCCGGAATAGTTGTTTCTGGAGCTGTTGTGTCAGGAGCAACTGTTGTTTCTGGAGCTGTTGTTGTAGGCTCCGGAACTGTTGTAGGCTCCGGAACTGTTGTAGGCTCTGGAACAACTGTTGTTGCAGGCGTTGAAGCAGGCATGATTACAGTATTCTTTGAAGTTACTGTTGTTGTTTCCATTACAGTTCCATTAAGAACGAGAGATTCATCCTTTGTTTCATCAGCAGATCCTGTTGCGGGATCAAGCTCAGAAACTGTAAGATCATCAACAACGAGATCAACTACTGTCTGACCAACACCGATTGCTTTAAATGTTGCTACAACAAATTCTTTGGATGTGCTGAAGTCATAAAGCTTAAGATTTGAGCAGCTACCTTCAACATTGCCAGCTACATCTGTCTTAAACAAAGAACCTTCAGCTGAGTTAGGCATATCAACTTTTACTAACTCAAGTTTTGCGGGATCATAAGTGAGATTCCACTGTGTATTGAGAAGCTGTTTTTCAGACTGGAAGTAATAAACTACTGTAACCTGGTCTGTTTCGCTGTCCTTAGTATATGTGTACTGAGCTTCAGGGAAATAGTTTGAAGTTGCAGTAATCAAAAGTGCATCATCAGGAGTTGTTGTTTCTACCTGAGATTTATCAGTTACTGTAACAGTAAACTTAGCTCCTTGAGTTGTTGCATAGTCAAATTGTGTAAGATCAAGTCTGATTGTAACGTCAGCGAGCTCGTAAGGAACATTAACTGTGATATTATCTTGACCGTTGTAAACTGCATCTGATTCTACTCCTGAGCCTTCGTAGATACCGCCCCAGTTGTAGCTCCAGCCTTGTTTGTTTGCAGCAAATTTAACCTGATAGTTATCGAATTCTTCAAGATCTGTGTAAGTAATCTCATAAATACCATCAGCTACTTCGGTCATAAGGTTTTCATCGCTGTCCGGATCCCAGTCAACGCCGTTAAGCCAATTGCCGTTACCTGCGCCGTTACCTACTGTACGAACGCTTTCAATAACAAGGTCAGTAACCATTTTTACATTGTCGCCTGTTACGGTAATTTCCTTTGTAACAGGATTAAATGTAACTGTTACATCGCAAGCAGCTGTTACGTCAAATGTTACGTTATTGTCTGTTCCATTAAGGCCATACCAATTCTGTGTGCCATCTGCAAGATTTTCTACAACTTTCAGCTGTAATGATTCTGCAGGCTGCACATCCTTGATTGTTAATGTATAAACATCTCCTGATTTTTCCATTATGTTTTCAGGAGCCTCGTCAGGATTGCCGTTCCAGTTAATACCCATAAGTCCTTCTGAACCGGCTACTACATATACAGCATCTTCTGCAGGAACTGTTGTTGTAGGTTCTGGAGTTGTTGTTGTAGGCTCCACTGGTGAAGGTGAAAGTGTTGTGTTGCGAGTAACTTCTACTGCTTTAGCAGCATCACTATCGCTAACTAAACATTGATTAACAAGAATAACTTCTTCTTTTTTGTCTGAATAAGAAGTGCTTGGGTCAATTTTTGAAACACGAAGTACATCAACTGATAAATTAATTTCTGCTTCTACCGGACCCTTACCTGTAATGTCTGCTACGTCAAAAATTACCTCAGCAAATACTTTTTCTGAACTTGAGAAGTCATAAAGACCAATATTTGCTGCGTTATACTTAATAACACCTTCTCCGGCAGCGAGGTTAAGCATTCCGCCAGCAGTACCCATTTCAGGACATACAGTTCTTGGATTGTTCTTTGAAGAAACTTTAAGAACACTTGCATCATAGTACATATACCACTGTGTATCAAGTAAGTCTTTTGAAGCCTTGAAAGTATATGTAACCTTTACTTCCTTTGTATCAGCATTATATTCAACCTTACTCTCAGGGAAGTAGTTTGAAGTAGCCTTTACTGTAAGCTTATCTTCGCCTACTAAAGCCGTAGTAGGCTCTGCTGTTGTATCAGGCTCTGCTGTTGTATCAGGCTCTGCTGTTGTATCGGGTTCAGCTGTTGTATCTTCCTGAGACTTATCAGTTACTGTAATTGTAATTTTAGCACCAGACTTTGATGCAAAATCAAATCCAGTAAGATCAAGTCTAAGTGTTACGTCAGCAAGTTCATATGGAACTTCTACTGTGATGTTTGTACCATCATATTTTCCGTCAAATGTTACGCCGGAACCGGGATACAATGTTGAACCGTTTTCATCAGCTTCAATACCCCAGTTGTAGGTCCAACCTTCTTGGTTAGCAGTAAACTTTACCTGATAGTTATCGAATTCTTCAAGATCTTTGTAAGTAACCTCATAAATACCGTCGGCAACTTCTTCCATCAGGTTTTCATTGCTGTCCGGATCCCAGTCAACGCCGTTAAGCCAATTGCCGTTACCTTTGCCGTTACCTACTGCACGAATGCTTTCAACTACGAGGTCAGTAACCATTTCTACGCCTTCACCTGTTACAGCAATTTCGTTTGTTGCTGCGGTGAATGTAACTGTTACATCGCATTCTGCTGTTACGTTAAATGCGACATTTTGGTCTGTACCGTTAAGGCCGTACCATGTAACACTGCCGTCTGTAGCATTTTCAACTACCTTAAGCTGGTATCCACTGCCTTCGGGAACATTGGTAAATACTTTTTCGTATGTACCGTCGCCTTTTGCTGTCATAATATTGTCAGCGCCATCTGTAGTGTCACCTTTCCATAAAACACCACAAAGATTCTCTGTTCCTGCTACTACGAATGTCGAGTCTTCGCTTGCAGCAGATACGCTGAGAACTGTGACTGACAATGAAGTAACAATCAGCATCAATGACAATAAAAGGCTAAGTGCTTTTTTGAACATTTTCTTTTCCTCCTTAATTAGTAATGCTTCTATAAGCAGTATTATTATATAACAAGATACCGTCAAAAGTCAATATCAAAAGACTTTTAACGGCAAAAAATTTTTTAAAATATTGTTTTTCGTAGGGTTGCACAAAAGCACAGCTTTTTTTTTGTTATTTGTAACATTTGTAACCGTTTATATTATTCGACTGCCAATTCCATGAATCGCGACACATATCCTCAAGATTTTTTTCTGCCTTCCATCCAAGAATCTGTGCTGCTTTTGACGCATCGGCATAACACTCGGCAATATCACCTGCACGACGGGGTTTTATGTCATACGGAATATCAATATTATTTACTTTAATAAAAGCGTTTACAATATCCAAAACGCTGTATCCCACGCCGGTACCTAAATTAAAAATCTCAGTTCCCTTGTGAGCAGCAGAATAATCAATAGCCTTTACGTGTCCCTTGGCAAGGTCTACAACGTGAATGTAATCGCGCACGCCTGTTCCGTCGTGAGTTGGATAATCGTTGCCGAATACACCGAGGCGGTCAAGTCTTCCCGCTGCCACTTGAGTAATATACGGCATAAGATTGTTGGGAATACCGTTAGGGTCTTCTCCTATTCTTCCGCTTTTGTGCGCGCCGATAGGATTGAAATATCTTAGGATAACTATTGACATTTCAGGATTTGCCGACGCAGTATCAGTTAAAATCTGCTCCATCATCAGCTTTGTCCATCCGTACGGATTTGTAGGAGATCCGGTTGGCATTGTTTCAACGAGCGGAACTTTTTCGGGAGTTCCGTAAACAGTTGCAGACGAACTGAATATAAAATTGTTCACGCCGTATTTTTTCATTGTTTCGAGAAGTGTAAGAGTTGAATCAATGTTATTTCTGTAATATTCAACAGGCTTTTCACAGCTCTCTCCCACTGCCTTTAACCCTGCAAAGTGAATTACTGCGTCAATGCTGTTTTCAAAAAAAATTTTATCGACCGCATCTTTATCGCAGACATCTGCCTCGTACAGAAGGATTTTTTTGCCTGTAATTTCTTCAACACGAGCAACAGCCTCAGGACAGCTGTTGGAAAAATTATCAGCAATTATAACATCATGACCAGCATTAATAAGCTCCACACAAGTGTGAGAACCGATATATCCTGCACCGCCAGCAAGTAAAACATTCATTGTCATAATCCTTTCAACTTTCTTTATTTATAATATATATTATTGGTATAAAATTCAAATAACATTTATCAGCATTTTTCAGGCTCGGGATAGTCAACTCCGAATGTATCCACTGTTATTTTTTTAATAACCTGAGCATCCAAAGGCTTGTCGGCAAAATCGGTGTCACATTCTGCAATTTCATTTACAACATCCATTCCCTCCGTTACCTTACCGAAAGCAGCATACTGACCGTCAAGATGTGGCGCTGCCTTGTGCATTATAAAAAACTGCGAACCGGCAGAATTGGGCATCATTGAACGCGCCATTGAAAGCACACCCTCGGTGTGCTTTAAGTTGTTTTCAAAGCCGTTTTGAGAAAACTCGCCTTTTATTGAATAACCCGGACCTCCGCATCCTGTGCCCTCGGGACATCCGCCCTGAATCATAAAACCGTAAATTACTCTGTGAAATGTGAGTCCGTCATAAAAGCCTTTGCTAATCAGACTTATAAAATTATTAACGGTATTAGGAGCAGTATCAGGGTAAAGCTCAGCCTTGATAACTTTGGAATTTTCCATTTCAATTGTAACAACAGGATTGTTTGCCATTAGTAACACCCTTTTCATTAATATATTATATATAGTATAGTGTATTACATCATACAATTTATTGTAAGCGATTTTTTTGAAAATAGCAAGAAGATTTTATACGGGAGCAATCTGCGGAATAAAATTGCGCGCAACTGAATATACCGCGAGAAAAATTAAAAATGCGTAAATCAGCTTTACGTTGTGTATGGGAAACCGTATATTTTTTCCGAAAGCTCTGATTGCATACTCTGCATAAAACAACACGGCAATTATAATGCCCATAACAACCAGCAAATTCTGTCTGAGTGAAAGCAGTATGTCTCCGTGCAAAAGCGCTGTTACAGACCGAGTCATTCCGCAGCCGGGACAGTATATTCCCAAAATACTGTATGTAAAACACGGCGGAAGCGTAAAATGCTCAACAATAATAACAGCAGCAAAATATAAAACTGCCGCAATCAAAAAAGGCGCTGCACATATTAAAATTTTCTGATATATTTTATACTGTTTCATTATAACCACCATACAAAAAGGCGGACATAAGCCCGCCCTTATTCAAGAAATAATAATTGATATTAATAATATAAGTTATAAAAATTATAAAAAAATCTGCCGTTTGCAATCATAATTATCAAATATACTAACCAAAAAACAAGTGAAATTATTGAAAGAACTATACCGGCTGTAGCCATACCGTTATTTACCGATTTTCTTTTTCTTGAAATAATACCAAAAATCAATCCTAAAATAGAACATACTGATCCACAGCAGAAGAAAGATACAATACCAAGCACCAAAGAAGCAATAGCAAAACCTCTGCTGTTGTCATTCTGCGGCTCATTATACTGAGGATACTGCTGATTATAATAAGGGTCATTATACTGCTGGGGCTGTTGGTTATACTGATTATACTGATTGGAATAATCAGGCTGCGGCTGTTGATTATATTGGTTGTACTGGTTTGTATAATCAGGCTGCTGGTTATTATTTTGGTTGTTAAAGTTTTCGTCCATAGTGCCCTCCGAAAATTTTTATTAATCAGCTGATAAAGCTGTCAGTTTAATTATATGTTATATTGCATATTTTGTCAAATAGTTTAAAAATTTTTTTATTTTTGCAGAATTTTTTATTTTCTGTTTCCGCTTTCACTATTTTAAAATCATTCAATGCTCATTGTAGCATATGCATTTAAATCTGTTCCTGCAACATTTCCGCTCAAGAATTCATAATACCCCTGTGAGCCTACCATTGCCGCATTATCTCCGCAAAGCGATTTATCTGGCATATAAAACTCATATCCGAGCTTGCCGCACTCATTTTTCAGTGTAGAGCGCAAAAGCGAGTTTGCCGAAACGCCGCCTGCAATAACAAGTTTATTTACATTATAATCTTTCGCCGCTTTCAGAAAATTTGACGAAAGACAGTCAACAACAGCATAGCGAAATGACGCGCAAATATCAGGCTTGTTGAGTTTCTCTCCCTTTTGTGCGGCATTATGAATCAGATTGATTACTGCTGTTTTTAAGCCCGAAAAGCTGAAATCATACGGAGCGTCGTGAACGACAGGACGGGGAAGCTTGAATGCAAACGGATCGCCGTTTTCGGCAACCTTGTCAAGCTCAATACCGCCGGGATATGACATTCCCATTGTGCGCGCAGCTTTATCAAAGGCCTCTCCTGCAGCATCATCACGAGTTCTGCCGATTATTTTCATTTTTGTATAATCCTCTACCATAACAATATGGCTGTGTCCGCCCGAAACGACAAGACACATAAAGGGGGGCTTTAATTCTGAATTAGAAATATAATTCGACGCTATATGCGAGCGCAGATGATGTGTGGGAACAAGCGGAATTCCCGTTGACAGAGAAAGCCCTTTTGCAAAATTCACACCCACAAGAAGCGCTCCGATTAATCCGGGAGCATATGTAACGGCAATTGCATTGATATTTTCAAGAGTAACTTCCGCTTCGTCAAGCGCCTGCCTGACTACGGGCACGATTGCCTCCGCATGACGGCGGGATGCAATTTCAGGCACTACGCCCCCGTAAAGCTTGTGCTCCTCAACCTGCGAGGCAATTACAGAAGATATTACTTTTCTTCCGTCCTCTACTACTGAGGCGGCAGTTTCATCGCACGACGATTCTATTGCAAGAATTTTCATAAAAATTTCCTTTCAAGTAAATGAACAATAAAAAATTAAAAATACTTTGTCATTAATATTGCGTTTTCTTTAGGCTCGGAATAGTAATTTTTTCTCTCTCCGACTTTAACAAATCCGAATTTAGAGTAAATTGAGCGCGCTTTTTCATTGCTTTCCCTGACTTCAAGGGTTATAAAGCTAAAATTGTTTTTCTTGCCGAATGTGACAAGCTCATTTATCAAAGCACTTGCCGCTCCTTTGTTTCTGTGTTCGCTTTTTACTGCAACATTATAAATGTATCCTTCGTCTATAACGACGTTCATTCCAATGTAACCGATAACCTCACCGTTTTCGACAGCAGTTAAAAACAGAGAATTATCGTTTTTCAGCTCGCTTTCAAGACTCTCTTTTGACCACGCGTGTACAAAACACTCGTTTTCAATACGGCATACATCGTCGAGCTGTTCAAGGGTCATTTTTTCAATCTTCATATACTTTTATTATTTCCTTAACGGAATTATAAATTTCATCTCTGCATTTTCTGTAAACTTGAATATCTCCGCCGTATGGGTCTGAAACATTCATAACCGCAATTTTTGAAACAGGAACAAAATAAAATTCAGAAAGCATTTTTGCATGGCTCTGTGACATACAATAATATTTATCGTATTTTTCAATCTGTGCATCATTTACCGAAAGCGAGGTTTTCTGCGACAAATCAATGCCGATTTCTTTGCAGGCTTTTTTCGAATTATCCGATACCGCCATTCCCGTAATTGTCGCAACTCCAAAGCTTTCCGCAGTCACGTCAATGTCATTTTCCTCTGCAAGTTTGTTAAAAATCCCCTCTGCCATAGGGCTTCGGCAGGTGTTGCCCGTGCAGACAAATGCAACATATTTTTTATTATCCTTTTGCATCATACCACGTCTTTCCCACAGCCGCATCAGCAGTCAGCGGAACATCAAGGCTTACTGCATTTTCCATTTCATCCTGCAAAATCATTGCAACACGCATACTTTCGTCCTGCGGCGATTCTACAATAAGTTCATCGTGCACCTGCAAAATAAGCCTTGCACGCAAACCCTCTTTCTTTATTCTTTCGTTCACCTTAATCATTGCAATTTTTATAATGTCGGCGGCTGTTCCCTGAATCGGCATATTGCGGGCAACACGCTCTCCGAATGCCCTCATCATATGCTTTCCGGAAGTCAGCTCGGGAAGATAACGCCGTCTGCCGAACATTGTTTCAACATAGCCGTCGCGCTTTGCCTTTTCTACAACATTTTTCATATACTCGTCAACACCGCTGTAATGAGCAAGATAATTCTTTATATACTGCGAGGCTTCCTTATTGCTTACTCCGATGTCTTTTGCAAGCGAAAAAGCTCCGATCCCGTAAACAATTCCGAAGTTTACTGCCTTTGCCCTGCTTCTCATTATCGGAGTAACCATGTCAAGCGGCATATTGAACACCTGAGAAGCCGTAATAGCGTGAATATCATCATTGTTTTTAAAGGCTTCAATCATATTTTTGTCCTGCGCAATATGCGCAAGCACCCTCAGCTCAATCTGAGAATAGTCGGCATCAACAAGCACCCAGCCTTCTTTTGCACAGAAAAATTTTCTCATTTCTCTGCCAAGCTCGGTGCGGACAGGAATGTTCTGCAAATTAGGCTCGGTTGAGCTTATTCTTCCGGTTCGTGTTTCTGTCTGGTTAAAGCTTGAGTGAATTCGTCCGTCATCTGCAATCACTTTTAAAAGTCCCTCGCAGTAGGTCGAGTTCAGCTTTGCAAGCGTGCGGTAGCTGAGCACCATTTCAACAATTGGATGTTCATAACGCAGGCTTTCCAAAACCTCTGCGTTCGTACTGTACCCGCTCTTTGTTTTCTTTTTGCAGGGCAGTTTTAAATCTTCAAACAAAACCTTGCCGAGCTGTTTAGGCGAGTTGATGTTAAATGTGCTTCCAGCACTCTCATAAATGGAGTTTTCAAGAGCTTTTATCTGACTCGACAGCATTTTTCCGTAATCCTCTATTCCCTGCTTGTCAACGTCAAAGCCTATATTTTCCATTTTTGCAAGCACATCTGCAAGCGGAATTTCTATTTCTGACAACAGTTTTTCCTGAGAATTTGCCTTAATCTGACTGTTCAGTTTTTCGCACAACAACTCATAAACTGCAAGCGGACGGTATTTTTTATATTCTTCTTTGTCGGTGCACGGCAATTCAATGTCGTTTAACGCACACAGATTTTGGTCTGAGTAATCCTTTGCGGATGGTTCAAGCAGATACGCCGCAAGCTCAACATCAAAAACAAGCGACTTGATTTCAAAGCCTTTATTGTCTGCATAAGCAAACAAAGCCTTACAGTTGCGGGTGAATTTTTCTATTTTTTCATCTTTCAGTATTTTATCAAAAAATTCAGCATCATTGCATATATATATAATATTATCCAGCAATATTGCAAAAGATTTTAATTCTTTTTCGGAAAATTCTACATTAATATACGCTTTGCCGAATGTTTTGATATTCTCAAAAAGAGCTTCTTTATCTATTATTTCGGAAACCTCAAGATTTTTAAGCTCCGCCTTTTTCTCTTCGGTAACAGGTGCTTCATTTAAACCAAATTTCTCAATAAGAGAAAACAATTCGAGCCTTGCCATATATCTTGCACACTCGTCGGGGTCAGACATTTCAATCCTGTACTTCTCAACATCTGTTTCAATCGGTGCAGTTCGGCATATTTCACCGAGCATACGGCTTAAAAACGCATTATCTTTGGAATTGATCAGTTTGTTTCTTACTCCGTCTTTAATATCAAGTTCGTCAATGTGCTCATAGATATACTCAACCGAATGATAACGTCTTATAAGGTCGCCTGCACCTTTAGGGCCTATTCCCGCAACTCCGGGAATGTTATCGGAGCTGTCGCCCTGAATAGCCTTGATTTCTATAAGCTCTAATGGCGTAACACCGTATTCTTCTTCAATTTTCTGAGGAGTATATAATATATCCTGCTTATTTGTACAAAGATGAACGCTCGTTTTCTCTGATACAAGCTGAAGGCTGTCACGGTCACCTGTTGCAATCACACACTCGTTGCCGCTTTTTTCACAGGCACTTGCAAATGTTCCGAGAATATCGTCGGCTTCATATCCCTCGCAGGTTACTATTTTATATCCCAGCAGGGAAAGCAATTCCTTGAGCGGCGACATCTGAGATGCAAGCTCCTGCGGCATTCCCTTTCTTGTTGCCTTATATCCCGAATATGCCTTATGTCTGAATGTAGGCGCTTTAAGGTCAAAAGCAATTGCCACAGCATCGGGGTTTTCTTCATTTTTGATTTTTGACAGCATTGTAAGGAAACCGTAAATAGCATTTGTAAACTGACCGTCTTTTGTTGTGAGCGGTCTTATTCCGTAAAATGCACGGTTTACTATGCTGTTTCCGTCAACAACAAGTAATCTCATAGCTTATACATCACATCCGTTATAACTCCGTTTTTATAATAAATTCTGGGAACACGCTTTCCTACAAGGCAGACAACCTCGTAATTTATTGTGCCGCTGTTTTCCGCAACAGTATCGGCAGTCGGAGAACCGTTTTCCCCCGTTCCGAATACAACAACTTCATCGCCAGTCTTTACATCATCAATATCCGTAACGTCAAGCATTGTCTGGTCCATACATATTCTGCCCACAATTTTTGCTTTTTTTCCATTCACAAGCATATATCCGTTTTCTGCGTTCTGACGTATGTATCCGTCGGCATAGCCTATCGGAACGGTTGCAATTTTCATATCGTGCTCTGCCGTAAATGTTCTTCCGTATGATATTGACGCACCTATTTTCAGCTCTTTTACATATGCAACCGCTGTTTTCAGCGTCATTGCAGGCACGAGGTCAAGTTTTCCGCAAAGCTTTTTTGACGGAGAAAGTCCGTACAGGATAATTCCTGCACGCACCATATCGCAGTACGTTTCGGGGTAATCCTCAATTGCTCCGCTGTTTGAACAATGGCAGATTTCAATATTAAGTCCCTGCTTTTCAAGCTCTTTTTTTACATATATAAAATTATCATACTGTCTGCATGTATATTCTCTGCCCTCGTCTGCTTCGTCGGAAACACAAAAATGTGTGAATAAACCCTCAAGCTGAAGATTTGGAAGGTTACAAGCCTCATATATTTCTTTTATAGAATAATCATCTCTCGGAAACTCCTGGCACATAAAGCCAATTCGGCTCATACCCGTGTCAGCTTTTATATGAATTTTACAGGTACATCCCTGTTTTTCACATTCTGCCGACAAGGACTTCGCGTATTCCAGGCTGAAAACAGTCTGAGCAATGTTAAACTTGGCAAGTTTCAGAGCGTCGGCAACGGGAGTATATCCGAGAATAACAATAGGAAGTCTGCATCCCGAATTTCTTATCTCAATTCCCTCGTCAATATTTGAAACAGCAAAAAAATCCGCACCGAGCATTTCATAAGTGTGTGCAAGCTCGACCGCACCGTGACCGTAACCGTCAGCCTTTATCACACAGCAGATTTTTGAATTGCCGTTAATTTTTCTCTTTATTTCATTAAAATTGTGAGTAATTGCATCAAGCGAAATCTCTGCCCACGTTCTTTTGACAAAATCCATTATTGACCCTCTTCTAAAATTCATCGGACAACAACCAGTCGTCGTTAAATTTCAAACATTTTAAAATATATTCTCTTTGAATTACAATACTCTTATTAATTCATCTAACTAATTATTATATAACTTTTACGGCTTTAAATCAATACAAACCTTATTCACAATGCACCATTTTGCATTATTTTACAACATCTTTGTATTATACTTGATTTTTTTACAAATTTTTGATATTATGTTAGTGTTTTAAGTACAAATAAATAATTTTTCAGGAGGTAAAAATGAGTACAGACAACATTATTGTTTTGAGTGCCTTTGCTGTTTACCTTGCCATTATGATTATAATCGGCTTCGTTTATTCAAAAAGCACTAAAAACAACGAGGACTATTTTTTAGGCGGACGAAATCTCGGTGGCTGGACTGCCGCACTTTCAGCGCAGGCTTCCGATATGAGCGGATGGCTTCTTATGGGACTTCCGGGCTCAATATATCTTGCAGGTACAGGCGAAGTATGGATCGCGGTAGGTCTTTTGATTGGAACAATTCTTAACTGGTATATTGTATCGGCAAGGCTGAGAAAATATACTATCGTATCCGGCAATGCGCTTACAATCCCAAGCTTTTTCCAGAACAGATATCGTGACAAAAAGGGTATTATTAAAATTGTTTCGGCAATTATAATTGCAATATTCTTTACTGTTTACACTGCGTCGGCATTCAGCTCAGGCGCTAAACTGTTTGCTACTCTGTTTTCAAACGGCAATGCCGAGAGCGGAAATTATAATACAGTTTACATGGTAGGTCTTTGCGTGGCTGCACTTGTAATTCTCGTTTATACATTTATGGGCGGATTTAAAGCTGTTTGCACAACAGACTTTATTCAGGGTATGCTTATGCTCGTTGCTATTATGTCAGTACCCATTCTCGCATATGCAGCGCTTACATATAACACAGGTTTTTCCGACGCGCTCGTAGCAAAAGGCGTATCTAATCCCGATAACTTCCTTAATTTCTTTAAAAATGATGACGGCTCTTCGGTTTCTGCCGTTTCAATTATTTCAAACCTTGCATGGGGTCTCGGATATTTCGGTATGCCTCATATTCTTGTAAGATTTATGGCTGTAAAAAGCAACAGCGAAATCAAAAAATCCAGAAAAATCGCTATTACCTGGGTTGTTATTTCACTTGCCGCTTCTTGTCTTATCGGTCTTGTTGCAAGAGGATACCTTTCGACACAGCTTGACGCTCAAACAAGCGAAACGGCATTTATCCGTACTATTCAGCAGTTCTTCTCAGGTAACGGAATTCTCATATTTATAGGCGGTATATTCCTCTGCGGTATTCTCGCCGCAATTATGTCAACTGCAGACAGTCAGCTTCTTGTAACTGCCTCAGCGGTATCCGAGGATATGTACAAGGGTGCTATCAGAAAAAATGCTTCTGAGAAAAACGCATTGTGGGTAGGCAAAATTGCTGTTGTTGTAGTTGCTGTAGTCGGATTTTTCATTGCACTTGACCCGAATTCAAGTATTATGGACCTTGTTTCTGACGCTTGGGCAGGCTTCGGCTCTGCATTCGGTCCTGTTGTACTGATTGCGCTGTTCTGGAAGCGTTCAACGCTTGCCGGTGCAATCAGCGGTATGGCTACGGGTGCTCTGACAGTTATCATTTGGGACTACATTCCGCTTGTAAACGGCGATACACTTTATGCTGCAACAAACCTCTATTCACTCGTGCTCGGATTTGCTCTTGCACTGATTGTGAATGTTGTTGTATCTCTTCTTACCAAAAAACCGTCAAAAGAGATTACCGACGAATTTGAATCAATTAAAACTCTTGAAATTTAATTATAACTTAGTTTTTTCATTATTATCACAGCAAACCTCTCTGCTCCTTATTAAAGTGTGCAGAGAGGTTTATCTATATTATTTATTCTGTTTATTGACAAACCTACAGATTGACAAATATGTAATTATTATGTATAATATCAATTGTATAAAGTTAATATGCTTGTGTGGTGAAATCAGTATGAAGCTTAAGATTGTTTTCTTTAAATTCTTTTCTTTAGTAGTTGCAGCCGCATTGACATTAGCTTTTAGCAGTTGTTATTTTAGAGTTGCAATTAACGACTCTTCGCGCAATAAGGAAACTACCGTGACATCTGTGCAAAATGAAACCACTTCAGCCGAAAACAGCACTGTTTCCTCAGAAGATAGCGTAGATAGTATAGAAAAAATAGAGGCTACAGAACCCGATTTGTCATTTGGACAATCTGAAATTGAGCTTTTGCAGTCTTACGGACTTGATGAGAGTTATCTGCGCAAACAGTACACATTTGATGAAAATGATCTTAACGGCTATAACAACAAGGCGTATGTCCTTGACAGAATGTGCAATTCCATTGATTATTTCACTACATTACAGGCCTCGTACACCTTGCATACACAAAAGAATAATCAAAAATCCACTTGGACAACTTATGCAATTGACCGCAGAATCGGAAAAGCAAAAGAGTTAATTTATTCTGTAACCGAAAACGATAGTAAGTGTGTTCCTCTGAGTTATGTATGTGTTGACGGTGATTATCACCTGAAAACGATTTTTAGCGGCGAAACAAAGGACGAGAATACATTAAAATATGTATCTCCTCTTGCTGATGATAATAAAACTATTAAAAATGTTGCACAACTCTTTGAGCAGCCTCTTGCTGATAAGCTTGAATCAGTTACGGACAAACCGCAGATTAACAGCTACACCTCCGCTAAGGATGATGTAGACAAGTATATTGATGTAACAAAAAAGCAATTTATTATTAATGGTTTACCTACGGTGATGTTTACACGTTCCGATAAGATAGGACTTATATATGCCGGTGAACACTATAATCCTCAGTTTTTTGCAGTTGATGCGATGATGAATTTCTCAAATTGGGAAATCGAATCTGTTGACACGAATAATAACGGTAATGATATTATTTGCATTTTGGGAAAATACTACGACAAAATTGATAATACTAAAAAACGCTTTAATTTAAAGATTGATAAAGAAACCGGTGTTATGATATCCAAACAAGTTTTTAACTCTTCCGGAAAAGTTATTGAAGATTACAATACGTTAAATATTATTATTGACGGAGAAATTAAAAGCGATATATTTGATAGTATTAAACCATAGTTTTTATTGTAAATTATATAAATATATTAAATAATATTTTCATAAGTTAAACTTCTGGAAATATAAAAACGCGTGTGTGGTGAAATTGGCAGACACGCTAAATTAGGTAACGCTGCATCGGTGTAAGATTAGAGGTGTTACAATTGTTTAAAAAGGTCATTTCAATAGCATGCATTTTATTATTGATTGTTTCACTGTGTTCTTGCGGAGGAAAAGTTTCAGAAGCTAAGATTACTCCTGTTGATTCTGAAATATATTCTAAAGAAGATATTGATTCTGCAATAAATGTAACTATTGATTATTTTAAGAGTAATTTTCATGGCTGTAGTTTAAAAGAAATACATTATGCCGGTGATGATTATTCAGATGAATTTTACCACTGGAAAAAACAATACAACGCTGACGAAGCTATTGTTTTGCTTTCAAGTTTCTATGTAGATTCATCAGGCGGCGATGGTTCGCTGAATCCAAATGAAACATATGAAAATTGGAATTGGATTTTAGTTAGAAATAAAGGCGGCAATTGGGAACATAAAGATCACGGGTATTAATGTGTAAAGAATACTCAACCTTGGTTAAAAAATTTAATGCTTTGTTAATTTTGGGTCTTGTTGCCTGATTTTATATATTTGCGGGTGTGGCGGAATTGGCAGACGCGCTAGATTTAGGTTCTAGTGTCAACCGATGTGCAGGTTCAAGTCCTGTCACCCGCACCAAAAAGCTCGATAAAATCGAGCTTTTTTTAATTTATTTGTAAAAAACTCAAGAAATAAAATCCTGTATTTTTTAGTAATTTAGTAAAATTACATTATTTTTCCCTATTATAAAATAATCTAAAGGTCATACGGAGTCCAATTTTTTGAAAGAACTATTACTCTGTTATTCATATCTTTTAAAAAAGATTTTTCCGGCAGTCCACAAGAATTGATCAATTTGTTTTATTGAACTTTTAAGAGAAAACTTTTCTTTGAAATCATTTATTATGTTTACAAATTTACCATAATCTCTGCAATTAATATCTTTATCTTCAAAGCAGAAACCGATTTTCTCTTGATTACGATACCATTTTAGCATTATATCAACATAACTATCGTAAATAGGATAAAGATTTTCTTTATGATGGCTGCAATATTTTGTTGCAAATGAGTAGCAGTATTTTTCTATTACATTTTTTACTGATTTACATAAGTCGTTAACGATAAGTGCATCCACTTTACCTGAGTTGATTCTATCATCAAAATCTTTAAATTCGCAAGTTATAACACGTGCAATTTTTATTTTTTCTTCATTTGAAAGAAATGTTGAATACACATCATTTAATGCACTAATCTTTAGGAACACATTATCAATATTTTTATTATCAGGACAAACTTTCAAGAATAAATAATTTAAAGCCTTTTCAGGTATTTCTTCCTTTTCCCATTCTGTGTCTATAAAATATTTTATTTCATCATCGTTTGGAATATCAAAAGCCGTAAATTTACATCCAAATTTTGTTTTTGGTTCTCTAATCCATCTTTTTGTTTTGCCGTTATAATATTTAATTTCAGTTGACATATACTCACGTGACATATTTATAAATTAATAAAGATTACAATCAATAAATGTATTTTGTTTTTATATACTCAATGCTTTGTCAAAATTATTATAATTGATTTTAGGATAACTAGGATGCCAAAATTCATATATAATTGTACCGTTTTCAAGTTGGCAAGAATGAAATTTTCCTTTTATATAATCAGGCAAAAATTCATTCTCATATATTTTGTAATAAGAAAATAATTTATATATTTCGGGTACTGTAACTATATACTTTACTCCGTTAGTACACAGTTGACTTATTAATTTTCTTCTTGATTTTGCAAGCTCATATAAATCAATATTTTTTTCTTTTTTAAACATCTCTACTTTTTCGAGCTTTCTACTACTGATTTTTTTACCCATCAGGTCATAAATAGCACTAATTAAAAGACTATATCCACCACCTTGTGCTGAAGGTTTTCCGTCATAGGGATAAAAATTAATAAACGCGCATTTTTGGAGTATTTTTTCTGTACTTTCTTCGGGACAATCCATTATGTATTTTGAAAGTTTACCTAATACATTAAAAAATTTCATGCCGCTTTTTCTTCTGCATGGCAAGTCATCTACGTTTTCGTTATATACTACCTTCCGAAACCAAAAATAATCCTGTTCTTCACTATTTGGCTTTTTCATACTATTTGGCTCTTTCATAATAAATAATAGCTCCGCTTTATTTTCATCATTTAAAAAACCTTCAAGCAGTTTTCCGTCTTTAGATTTTTTAAAATCATACATTTTGATCAACTCGGATTAATATTACTATTTTCAACAACAAAAGTCAATAATTTTACTAAAAAATATAATATTTTACACATTAAGTATCCCAACTTTGATGTCGCCGAATTCATCATTAAGTAAAAGTCAATTAGTTCGACATTATATTTTTAGCCGCGCAGTAAAATAAATTCAAAAAATAACGCATAAGTAAAATTATCATAATAAAAAAGTCGGAGGCTTATTGTACTAAGCTTCCGACTTTTTTGAGGTTGTCTGTTTGTAATGTAAAAGTATTATTTTTCAATAGAATCGGTCTTGTAGATGAAATCTACCTTTCCGTCCATATCATCAGATATTCCGCTGAAGGATTTGTAATCCGAAGATACCTTTGATATAGCCTTAAGTCGGTTCACAAGTGTTTTCGCATCACCGTTTACAGCATCAACAAGCACTTGAATTCCTTCCTTTTTGAACTTCTTAAGTCCGTCTGTAAGCTGCATTGAGCCGTCCTTAAGCTGCTGAACTCCGTCTGTAAGAGCAGAGCTGCCATCCTTGAGTGTTGCTATACCATCAAATAATGTCTGAGTTCCGTTTTTAAGTGTGTTAGTACCGTCAGACAGCTCATTAGCACCACCAGCAAGCGTTTTTGAACCACTCTTAAGTTCACCGGCACCACTTACAAGAGAGTTTGTTCCGTTCTTAAGCTGACCTGCACCGCTTACAAGAGAGCCGGTGCCATTCTTGAGCGTGCCTGTACCTGCGAGAATTTGCTGTGCGCCATTGTTTGCGTGATCAACACCTGCTGTGTATGTTTTGATACCAACATAAAATTCATTGTAACTGTCAAGCTGCTGTTTCAGTGCTGTCAAAGATTCTCTGCCTGCCTGAGCCTTCTTAACAGCAGAAGCAATCTGATCCTGTACCTCTGCGCTCTGCATATTTGTTTCTATAATTGTCTGAATCTGCTCGTCAGTTTTTGCTGTTATTGTTGCCTTGATCACGTCCGAGCTCATCTGTGCTGATACAGACTGAGTTACCTGAAGCTGAACATCAGCAGGGATACTTCCTGCTGAAACTGCTGCTTCGTACTGTTCGGCGGTCATTGAATATCCTACTGCCGCAAGTACACCCTCAGTAACCTGTGCTCTTACAGCAGCCTCAACAGCAGAAGAAATTACATCACGCTGAGATTCTACTGTAGCTGTTACTGTATTAAGCGCTGTATTATATGCAAGTGTCTGCGCATTGCTGTCGCTGAGTGATTCTACAAGTGCTGTGAGTACAGCACTGAAATTTTCTATTGTCAGCTTATCTGCGGTAAGTCCTGCAGCTGCAATTTGGGTATCGGCTGTAGAGAGAAGTGTATTGAATACTGTTTCTGCTCCCTGTACAATTGCGGAGCTGTTTGTAGAAATTTCATTAAGTCCTGATGATAGCGCTGTAATATATCCCTGAAGCTCTGCGACGCCGTTGTCAAGCTGATTTGCTCCGCCTAAAAGCGAACCTGCTCCGCTGTCAAGGTCCGCAGCTCCTCCCGCAAGTGCGGCAACACCGTTATCAAGTGTTTTTGCTCCGCCTGCAAGTGTTCCCGCGCCTTTGTTAAGGTCGGCTGCTCCTGAGTTTATTTTGTCTGCGCCATTATATATTTGCTCAATTCCTTCAATCAGTTCTCCTGATTTATCAAGAAGTGTGCTTATTCCGTCATATACCTGTGATGAACCGTCTATAAGCTGATTGCAGGCATCCTCAAGCTGATTTACGGATTTTGTTAGCTCATCGATCTTGCTGTCAACATCAGAAAAATCTATATTGCTGAACATATCATTTACCGCAAGTGTAAGTGTTGTACTGAGTGAGAAATCTTTTACATCTGCCGTAATTTCTACAGAGCTTGGAATTTTATAATCCTTTGTGTCTATGCCCAGGCTTTCCTGCATTCCGGGAAGCGCAAAGCCCATTACATATGTTCTTGTACCGTCGTTTATTATCTTGCCGTTTGAAACTTCAACATTGCTGTAATTCTCGTTGTCGAGCATCATTCCGGTAAGCATTACAAAAGGAACATAGATTTTTTCTTCCTTGCCGTCTATTTTTACATTTTTATACTGTCTGTTGTCATAGTCAAAACGCATTGTCAGCTTTCCGCTTTTACCCGCAAGCTCATCAGGAGAAATCTTTTTGCCGTCAAGCATATAGGTGATTTTTAGACCTACAGGCAGTTGTTCGTTGCTTGTGCCCTGATAGTAAATATCATTGCCGTCAGCCTGCCATTCATACATATTGTCTTCGTCAATTGTATAGCTTTCATCGCCCTTGATATTTTTAATGTTCTGAAGCTTTGACATATCCTTAATCTTATTTGCAGCTACAGTGTTTTTTATCCAGTCGCTTACGATTACCTTTGAGGGGGTTCCATTAGCATCAGCAATAACGTAAACTGTCTCATTTTTGCTTAGTTTTTTAACATCTGATGCCGGAGAAGAAGCTGACTTTGATTTGCTTACAGTCTGAGAGCTCTCTGAGGCTGTTGTACCAATACTCTTTGCTCCTGCCGAATACGATACTGTTGCTACACCACTGCAAATGATTGTAATACTCATTGCAACAGATAATATTTTTGAAATATGGTTTTTCTTTGCATTAATCATTTTCATTTGCCTCCATTTTCTTTTTTGGTTTAAAACCTATTGTTGTAACGCCGATTATTCTGTCACAAAGCATAAACATTGCAGGCAGAATCAAAATTACGCAGAACATACTTATTATTGCTCCTCTTGCCATTAATGCACAAAGCGAGCCTATCATATCTACATCTGAATATATTGCAACTCCTACAGTTGCTGCAAACAATCCCATTGCACTTACTATAATTGAAGGAATTGACGTTTCAAGTGCAATTGATACTGCTGTACGTTTGTCATTGCCAAGACTTCGTTCCTTTTTGTATCTTGTTGTCATAAGTATTGCGTAATCAACCGTAGCTCCAAGTTGGATTGTACTTATGCATATCGGAGCAATAAACGGAAGCTGCTCTCCGAGATAATGCGGAAGTCCAAGGTTTATGAAGATTGCAAGTTCGATTACTGCAACAAGAATTACAGGCAGGCTTATGCTCTTTTCTACTATTGCAATGATTATAAATATTGCGATAATAGAAATCATATTTACCGTTTGGAAGTCAACTGAGGTTATGTCAATTAAATCTCCTGTACAGGCGGCTTCACCGATAAGAAGTCCGCTTTCATCATACTTGTCAATAATTGCATTAAGTTCATACATTTGCTTTGCAATCTCATCAGACGCTGTTTTGTATTCCGAGCTGACAATCATCATTTTCCAGTTATCACTCTCGAGTACCTCTCTTACAGAGTCAGGAATCATTTCATCAGGAATCATAGGTCCTACAATGCTCTCAAGCCCTAAAACAACCTTAACTCCGTCAACCTTTTCCATTTCTGAGGACATTTTTCTGATATCTTTTGATGTTACCGATGAGTCTATAAGTATCATATGAGTAGCACCCATACCAAAATCTTCCTTGAGTTTTGTGTTTGCAATTACATTTTCCATATCTTCCGGAAGACTTAATGAAAGGTCGTAATAAACTTCACTGTTTGTACAGCTGTAACCGTAATATGAAGGATATATAACAGCGGCAAACAGGATGAGAAATACCGGGAATATTTTTACAATTCCGTTTGCAATCTTTTTGGCAGGCGGAATGAGTGATTTGTGCATTGTCTTTTCAAGAGGTTTATCAAGAATAAGAATAAATGAAGGCAATACCGTTACACATCCGAGTACACCGAGCAAAACACCCTTTGCCATTACAATGCCTAAATCTCTTCCAAGTGTAAAGGTCATAAAACAAAGTGCAATAAAACCCGCAACTGTTGTGATTGAGCTGCCAAGGACTGAACGTACTGTTTCTTTTATGGCAGCAGCCATAGCCTGCTTGTGATCGGTATAAATGCTTTTTTGCTCGCCGTAGCTGTGCCATAGGAAGATTGAATAGTCCATTGTTACAGCAAGCTGTAAAACTGCTGAAAGTGCTTTTGTGATGTATGAGATCTCACCAAGGAAAATATTCGAACCGAGATTTATAAGTATAGATATGCCAATGCTTGCAAGGAATACAATAGGAATAATCCAGTTATCCATAAATATTATCATTGCCGCAAGTGCAAGCACTACAGCTATTGCAACATAGATTGTTTCCTCGGCCTCACACAAATTTCTGAGGTCTGTAACCATTGCTGAAATGCCTGATACAAGACATTGTCCGTCAGCAACAGAACGGATTTCACTTATTGCATCCATAGTTTCATCAGATGAGCTTGAGGTATCAAAGAATACCGCCATAAGTGTTGCGTCACCTGAATTAAAAGCTTTATATACCTTGTCCGGCAGAAGTTCTTTTGGAATTGATATATCCATAAGATCGTCATACCAAAGTACAGTTGCAACATGGTCAATTTGCTTGATTTTTTCTTCTGCCTCAACTATATCCTTGTCCTCTGCGCCTTCAAATATCAAAAATGAAAATGCGCCCTTTCCAAAATCCTCAAGCATATACTCCTGACCTTTAATTGTGTCAAGAGAATCAGGCAAATAGTTGAGCATATCGTAATTGACTCGTGTGAATATCATTCCGAAGAATGAGGGAATCAACAAAATCAATGCGACAAGTGCAATAATTACACGGCTTTTTACAACCGCTTTTCCGAATCTCATTCCTATATATTCCTCCTCTGGCATATATGCTGTTATGTTTTTTTTAGATTAAGGCATTTATAAGACTTAATGCCCATAAATAACCATAAATCTTTCTTTTTATTTTATTATCTGTTACTGAAAAATACTACAGACACAAAAAAATCCGTGCCTTATTTTTAAGCACGGATTAAAAATTGTATAAAATTCAGACATTTTTATTTGTTTATCTAAATTTACTTTATCTTATCTAAATCTGTTATGTATAATATTTAAAACTACTGTTGTCCGGATTCTGTACTTCTTTTAAAAGCAGTTTCCATTGAGCCGTCAAACATCTCGCAAATTCTTTTAATTTTGATTCGAAGATCATATTCCATGCCGTTTGTCAGCCAGTCCATTACAAAACCTATTAAAAGACACTTATAATACATAATAATAACATCTTTATCAGTCTTGCTAATATTGTAATCAGCAGATTCATTGCCGATGAATTTTTCAACTGCAATATAGGCAACTTTGTTAAGATACTGTTCGAAAAACTCACGGTTTGCAGAATTATATATATGAAGCATAGCCGTTTTGTTTTGGAGTGCAAAGTCGATAGCACCTATAAGACAATCATAAATTGAATTAACTTCGGACTGATTTTTAAGCAGATTGTTCACTTCATCAATTAAAATTTCCTGTAGTAAAGACGGAATATCACTAAAATGATAGTAAAATGTATTTCTGTTAATGCTGCAATCCTCAACAATATCTTTTACAGTAATTTTGCTGATAGGTTTTTCATTAAGCAGCTTCATAAATGACTGTTTTATAGCTTTTTCAGTAAATGCTGCCATATGTCCTCCGATTAGCGTGATTTATAGTTAATATTTTACTACTTTTTTGAGCTGTCTGCAACTGATACTTAATAATTTTATCGAAATTATTTCACAAAGGCTGCGCTACCGTTAGATTGTAGCGCCAACCGATATGCAGGTTCAAGTCCTGTCACTCGTACCCACTTTAAAAGGAGGCCGTTGATGTTAACAGTCTCCTTTGTTTCTTGTATTTTATACTTCATACAAATCCTTATATTCATAATCTAAAATGCTCATTACTATGTCAGAATGATATGTACCGTCAATAAATGCGCTGTCGCGCAAAATACCTTCCTGCCTGAAACCGCATTTTTCATAACACCTGATACCTCGCTTGTTATAGTCCAATACTTTTAACTCAATTCTGTGCCACTTCATTACTTCAAATCCATACCGTAATAACAGCTTTGTAGTCTCTGTGCCGATACCCTTAGAATGATAATTAACGTCAAAAATCCCTATTCTGTAGGTTGCTGAATTATCCGGATCGGAAATATTATGAAAGCCTGCTGTACCTATACAATGTCCGTACGCCTCGATAATCCAGAAAAATTTATCGTCTTTATTATACTCGTACCAATCTTCCCATATCGTTCTGTCAGGGTACTGGGACTCAGAAATTGATTCTCCTCCGCACATATGAACAAACTCGTTATGTCTTCCGATTCTAAACCTTTCATCTATGTCTGATTCCTTAATTTTTCTTAAAATTATATGCTCTCCTTTTAACACAGGAACTTCTTTCATAATTAAATTTTTATCTTTATTCAATTTTATCATTCTTTCTCAGTGGATTTATATATTTCAATATGAATTTGGTGTTTTAATTTTAGTACATCAGTATCATATTTATTAAGAGCGTTTCCGTATTCTTCTTCAAAATCTTTTATTTTTTCATCAGAAAGACTGGCACCTATCCCCCTACAGCTTTTTATTCTTCCTATCCATGCTTCCTTTGTGAACTTCAGAATTTCGTCATAAGAGTGAATTGTTTCTATATTGAAGCCATTATCCGCCCACGACGGATAGCTGTATCTGAATTTTTTAAATCCGCATCCATTCCATTTGGGATTATATTTTAAAACCATTGATTCCATCTCAGCAATTACCTCATCTTCATAAGGAAGCCAATCCATAAATATTTTGCAGAATACACCTCCCGGCTTTAAAATACGTCTGATTTCATTGGCCGCCCTATCTGCATTAAAATACTGAAAGCATTGTACAGCGGTTACAACATCAAAACTGTTATTGTCAAATCCTGTATCCTCCGCTGAACATACCCTGAATTTAATATTTTTAAATCCTTTTTCTTCTGCAATCAATTTACCGTAAGCAATTTGATTTTCCGAAATATCCGTAGCTGTAAATTCAGCCCCTGTGGAATACATATTTACGGGCAGGACTGCCGTTCCGCTTCCAATGTCGAGTATTCTCTGATTTCTTCTGCCAATACCAAACGAAATAAGCTTTTCATACATACTTTTTGGGTATATATCACGATATTTTGCATAATTATCCGAAGTCCGTCCGAAATCAAACTCATTGCCGCTGTCAATAAAATTGAGTTTCATATAAACTACTCCTTTAATTTTAAATTCTCATCAATAAACCTACAGTACGGTCTGAGATTAATGATGCTGTCGGAATTCCTGTAATTTATTTTTTATCTTCATTCCTCATATCTGCTGTAACCCCACCAATCGGGAATAAGTTCTTTTAAATTAACAGTCTGTTTTGTTTCCAAGTCTGTCAAAATTTCAATATTTCCGCTGTTTTTGCTTAACTGTATCATATATTCTCTGCATGCACCGCAGGGTGAACCTACACTTCCGTCAGGAGTGACCGCAACTACCTTATCAATTAAATGTTCTCCATTTGTAATCATATTTGCAATTGCATTTCGCTCCGCACACATGCCTAATGTTGAAGCTGTGTCAATACAAACCCCCACATATATATTGCTTGATTTTGTGAGTATTGCAGCCGCAACACTGCCTGCTTCAATAAATGGTGATATTATTCTGCCGTTTTGTACCTTTCGTGCTTCATTATATAGCTTATCCCATATGTCCATAATAACTTCTCCTTGTTCATTAATTATTCTTTTCCGAGCAGATAAATTCTTTCTTTAAATCCGCCGCGTTTGTCATGCTTATTCTGATAAACCTTCATAAATTTTTCTTTTGAATAATTTTTACTTTCAGCAATGGCAAATATAACTTCGAGAATATCTGCAAGCTCCTCAACCTCGCCGCTTTCAATATATTCGGCAACTTCTTCCTGCAATTTTAAATCAAGATTATCTTTATATTCTTTTTCATCAAGAATTTTTATTACAGGCATTTCGTTATTCTTTTTCATAATCTCAGGAATTCTGTCACGCACCAATTTATTGTATTCCGTCATAAAACCTCCAAATAATTTTATAAATCTTTTTCAACAATCCCGATAAAAATAAGTTTTGCATTAGTTGCCCGTACTTTTGTAAAATCTCATACTGAATTTCCAGAAAAGGTAAGCCAGCGCATACAATATAATTCCGACAAACGGTGAAATGTACATAAACCATTCGGGATACGCCGCCATATCGGGCTTGCGAAGCAAGAACTGCGCCGGAAAATAATTTACAAATGCAAACGGTACTACAAATATTAATAGCGACTGTATAAACTTATTATATATGCTAATCGGGTATCCTGCAAATTTTCTCAGGTTCCAGTACATAATCTCTTTCAGGCTTTGGGTTTCAATAAAATAAATACTGATTGCCGAGAAGAACAGGAAAACCGCACCCTGAATTAAAACACCGCTTGCAATTGAAACTATATAGTACAAAATTGTTTCTGCATTCCACTCTACTCCCACATTATTTGCAGACAAAATAAAAAGTACAATTCCCAATGTTCCGTGTCCCAACGCGGCGAGCCAGTCTGCACCGCAAAGCACAAGCTGAGTCAGTATTCCCCGCGGTCTGAGCATTACTCTGTCAATATCTCCGTGCTTAATCCAGTCGGAAAAATCACGCAGAGCCATAAAGAATACTATAAAAATTCCGTAAGTAATAAAAATCAGACTAAACAGGAACATAAGTTCATTGATATTCCAGTTATTAATTGTATCAAATTTGAGCAATGCAAAATACATTGCAATAATGCCGGCGGCTTCTCTTAAAAATACTGCTAAGGTAGCGACCACAGAGTCAAGTTTATACTGAAAACGCGTTTTTAGTCCCGATTTTGCATACGCAAAAAATAATGAAAATATATCCTTCATAGCTTAACCTCCCTGCACTACGAGCTTTTTGATCCCCCTGCTCCAGAAAAATTCACCGATAATGTAGAGCACAGCTATCCATAAAAGCTGTTTTGAAAAGTTAAAGATAATTTCATATCCCTGCAATTCTCCCAAATACAACTGAACAGGAGTAAAGAAAATAGAATCAAGTGGTGTGAACTTTATGATGTTCATAACAGGTTCAGGCATAAACCAAAGCGGAAGCAGTACACCCGAAAAGATATTGATTATAACATTTTTGATTGTAACAATTCCCCATATGCTGAACAGCCAAAATGCCCAGGTCTGCACAATAAAACTGATTTCCCACAGAACGATATATCCAAGCACCGCGCTTATAAGACACAGACTGAAACTCAGAATTCCGGCTGGAGGTTCAATATGAGTAAAAAACAGTGCAATTATTACAGCGGGAATAAAGTTGAATATGACCTTGAAAAAACCGTCGCCCAAATCCTCAAACAACATTCTGAACTTAAAATTTACAGGTTTAAGAAGCTCATTTGCAATAGTTCCCTGTTTGATTTTATCATGCAAAAACATTTCATTCTTTGAAAAAGCATTTGTAAGTCCGAGAGAGATTATAAAGTTTGTGGTTACCATAGAAAAGGTTATCCCGTCAATTTCATCTGCACCGCCGTACAATGCCTTGTAGATGCACCAATATACTAAAAAATTCAGAACCGTGTTGAGTATTCCCATTAAATATTCAAATCGGTAAGCCATATTATTTCTGAATTTTATAGCCGCAAATTGTATGTAAGTATTCATTCTGCACCTCCGAAATCAATGTACAATTATTTTGCCTTCGTAAATATCACGGATAATAGCGTCAATTTCGGGCTCCTTCACAGAAATATCCTTGATATTATAATTGTTGAGCAATTCACTCATCAGTAAATTTATGCCTTTTGAATTCGTATCAAATGTTATAAGTTTTTTCATTTTATTGTTATCGACATTGCTTACTGTAACATTGTCGATATCTATTTTTTCAGGCAGTTCTTCAAACTCCGCTTCTATAATACGTGATGAAACGTAATTTCTCTTTATGCTGTCAAGGCTTCCGTCATACAGCTTTTTGCCGTCATCAATAATTATCAGACGTTCGCAGGTTTTTTCAATATCCTGCATATCATGAGTTGTGAAAATCATAGTAATATTATCAGTTTTATTCAGGGTTTTAATAAAACTGCGGATTTTTTCTTTTCCTACTACGTCAATTCCGATTGTAGGCTCGTCAAAGAAAACTATTTTCGGCGAATGAAGAAGCGCCGCTGCAATATCAGCCCTCATACGCTGACCAAGCGAAAGCTGGCGGACAGGCTGTTTTATAAATTTCTGCATATCAAGAAGCTCTGTAAAGCGTTCTATATTCTCTTTATATTTCCTGTCGGGAATTTTATAAATATGCTTTATTACTTCGTAGCTGTCAAGGGGCGACAAATCCCACGAAATCTGAGATTTTTGACCAAAGACCACTCCGATATTTGCAACGTATTCTTTGCGCTGTTTATACGGCACATATCCGGCAATATTAATGCTTCCGCTGTCGGGATATAAAATACCCGACAGCATTTTTACCGTAGTTGATTTTCCTGCACCGTTCGGTCCGATAAAGCCTACCATCTCCCCTTCTCTGATTTTGAAGCTTATATCGTTGACCGCCTTTTTATGCTCGTATTCGGGATGAAAAATATTTGATATTGAACCCTTAAACCCGGATTTCCTCTTTGTGATTTTAAAGGTTTTGCATATGTTTTGAACATCAATTATAGTTTTGTTCATTTGTATCCTCCTCATATATCTTTCTTATAATTTCTTCAACAGTAGGCTTTCTGACGAGCAAATCTTTAATCTCGCACTGCGACAAAAGATAAGCTGTAATGTCTCTTGTATTGATTACGGCGCTGTCATACCATACTGTGATTCTGTTGTTTTCAATTGCATATCTGATTATCGGCAAATCCTGCATATCGGGAATTTTGTCTGTCAGCTCTGCATTCAGAGAATTGATACTTGCGTGCGTATATTTTATTCTGTCAAAGCTTCCGTTGAAAATCATATTTCCCTTGTCAATAAAAATTACACGTTCACAGATTTTTTCAATTTCTTCCACATTGTGTGTAGTCAGAATTATTGTTGTGTTCTTATCTTTCGATAATTTTTGAAGATTCTGACGAATTGCTTCTTTTGCTATTAAATCAACTCCGATAAAAGGTTCGTCAAGTATAAGTAATTCAGGCTCATAAAGCAGCACTACGGCTATTTCCGCACGCATACGCTGTCCGAGAGATAATTGATCGACTCGGTACTTTAGAAATGATTTTAAATCAAGTGAATCTGAAAGCTCGCCAAGCCTTTTTCTGTACTTTTCTTCAGGTATCTTATATATTGTTTTAGTAAGCTCCATATTCAGCTCTACGGTCAATTCATCCTGCAAAGCCGCCGTGTTCGCCCCTTTGCCGTAATCATAGCTCCCCGAAGTACGCTGACCTGTGATCAACCCCATAAAAGGTCCTTTTTTTGTTCGTCTGCCAAGCGGATCATCTTCAAAGATTCTCACAAAACCGCTGTCCGGTTTTAAAAGTCCCGAGATAAGCTTTATAAGCGTAGTTTTACCTGCTCCGTTGGTTCCGATAAGTCCTACTGTTTCTCCCTTTGCAATATGAAACGATAGATTGTTAACCGCTTTTATGTTATTCTGAAATGTTTTGCTCAGATTTTTTGCTATTACCATTATCTTCACCTGATTTAATAATAAGATTTTATTCGGATTTTTCAATATGTGTGGGATAAAATACATCTGTGCTGTGATAAAAAGCGGGGTGACCCCCACTCTCATTTCGTTGAGTCAGGTTTGACATATAAAAGACTTAGGTGCCCGATAGTTTACGGGCTATTTATTATACCCAGCATAATCAAAACCACCCGTTGAACGGGTGGTTTGCACAACCCCTGTAAGGGGTTTTTACAGGCTTAACCCCTGCAGCAG